>JASJDR010000081.1 GCA_030065615.1 Xenococcus sp. MO_188.B8
GTACAAGTAGAATGCGCCAATGACAAGGCTAGATACGTTGAGTAGCCCGATGAAGTGAAAGTTACACGTCGGGTTTCGGATGGGAGGGGTGAAGTGGCAACACTCACCTCGACCCTACTAGAATCTCCCGTTAAACGCGAAGCGTTAGCGGGAGAGCGTCAAAAAGGCTCGTAAGCAGTAGCAGTCAGCTCTCCCAAATCAGCAATTGCGAAAAAATCAACTATTTCGGTGGTATGAACAATCTCAGAATCTAAACTTCGGTCTTCTTCGATCATGATCTGTACTTGAGAATCATTGAGATTGCGATAACGCAAACCAGCAGAGTCCACACCATCATAACTAGCAAGGGATGCGAACAGATAAGGAGTATCCGTGAGCTTTTCTTCTAAGTTCAAATCATGCCATTCATGAGTAACTTCGTTACCAGTGTGACTTGCTTGGTATTCAATACCATTCCAAGTTCCCGTACCAGATTCAATTGCTAACCAGCCAACAGTTTCAGTCACATGACCAGAAGGCTTTAATGCTTCCTCTTCTTCTAATGATAATTGGAAGCTGTTACTGTTAGATTGCTTTTGACGAGTTCGGACAAATTGACCACCATTTTTAGTCTGTACCTGACTTAAAATTACAGGAGTATTTTCAAAATCACTTTGAAAATTAACTGCTTCCCATTCTGAACTAGTGATGGAGTTGGTATCTAGAGTACCGATTTCTATGATTGTCCCATCTGCTAACTGCCAAGTTCCAGCTTCTAAAACTAGGTAATTAAAGGTTTCCTGGACATGGAAGCCATCTAGATATTCTGATTCTTGTAGATAAGCTGTAAAGCTATCATCTTGAATATCAGTAATGCGGACTATTGCTGGATCGCCACCGTTACGAGATAGAGGCGAAACAAAGACCACGGGGTTATTATAGCTGTGGTCGAGTTGAATCGTCTGACTCATATGATTAAAATTAGAAACTCTACCTACTTCACCAATAGTTACAGGAGTAGGTGCAACTATATTGCTGGTATCGAGATCGAGTTTAACGTTTTGAGAATTGATCGTAACCGTATGAGTGTTACCAATTTTGGCTCCGTTTTGAGAAAACTCAACATCATAAGTCCCTGAACTCAAAGCTATTTGATAGCCACCAGCATCCATAGTGTGGGTAGTAAAAATTTGATTATCAGATTGTCGGGTGGCTTTGACTTCGATTTCACCTATTCCTTCGCCAATAGTATAAAAATCATCGTCAGCTACTAAATCGTTAAAAGCCACGCCCGTTAAAAAGACCGATGAGCCAGAATAAGCAAAGTCTTGAGTCGTAATGACGGCATTATAAGTAACATTATTAGTATGAGTATAAGTGTCTTCTACAGTACCAATTCCAAGTTCCCGAAAACTACCGTTAAGAATATTTGTTCGATGACCATTACTGAGAAACAAACTTCGATGTTCATCGGCAATATACTGAGCTACATCAGGCGTTCCTGTAGTGCCTTTCCAAGCAATATTTTCACCCCATCCCCAAGAACCGGTAAAATTATACTCAGCGTCACTCATCCGATCCCCAGGATCGCTTCCACCTGCTCCTGTATGGCTAAAGGTATTGGTGTCACTTATCCATTGACTATGTGTTCTCGCCGCATCTATTAAGAATAAATTAAAAGCTAGGGGTTGCTTAGGATCGCTAGTTATAGTATTTGGAGATAATCCCTGATTTAAATCAGTGAGATCATAAAGTACCGCTTCAGCATCAGGATTAGAACGAGCGCGATTAATTAATTCCAGCATAAACTGTTCGTAAACACTGGGTTCTAGAAAAATATTACTATTCATTTTATATTTAATTATTCATAAGTAATTGCTTTGTAACTCTTTTATAATGCTAACGAAATGCAAAGCATATGTCATTCAAATAAATCTGTTTTTGAAGATCGGGTAAACTTATTTTTAATATTGGTTGAAATTACTGATTTATTACTGAGCAAAAAAAAGAAATAATCCCTTGATTATCTCCCAAGTTAACTTATTTAATTTTATTAAGAGTAATATAAAAAATTGAGAACGTAATTGTCACTATCGAAAAATATAGATAGATACGAATAAAAAACTATGTCAATGGTTTGGCGCTAACCCTTTTAGTCGATAAGACTCTAATTTTGGTCACTAATTCTTTTTCGACCGCTTCGGAGTCAGCAGTGCCAGCAGTTTGAGGTTTTGCCATAACATCAACGGCACCAGCTTTCATAACTTCATAAATATTGTCAGTATCAGTTTTTTGCACGGCATTACTCAAAACCAAAATTGGTACAGGATAATTTGCCATAACTTGTTTAGTAAATTCTAAACCATCCATTTGTGGCATTTGCAAATCAGTACAAATGACATCAGGTTGAAGTTGCGGAACTAAGTCTAATCCTTCTTTACCATTTCTTGCTTTGCCAATTACTTCAATATATTTCGAAGAATTGAGCATTTTTTCGTAAATGTTCATCGCAACAGGAGAATCTTCAACTAATAGAACTTTGATTTGAGACATAATATTCTTTGGGAACTTAAATTTTGTTGTGTGTCTTATTTGTTTACGATAACTAGTTTTTCGTTCCAAGGCTGTGATCTAACGCCAGCTAAATTAATAAATTGAGTAAACATAAATAAAAGTTAAAGTTACTCAGAAACTAAAAGTTGATTAAGGGTATCGAATAAGATTTTTTGGTCGAAATCTCCCTTGGTTAGATAGGCATTAGCCCCTGCATCTCGTCCGCGTTGTTTAGCTTCGGAGGATGCTAAGGTAGTTACTAGAATAATCGGTAGATTTTGGTAATCAGAATGCTGACGAATCTGGGTAGTCAGCTCTAAACCATTCATGTTAGGCATTTCTACGTCGGAAACTACAACATCAAAATTCCCTGAAGTAACTTTTTGCCAGCCTTCTAAACCATCTACTGCCACGGTGACATCATAGCCAGCACCTTTGAGAAGACGTTGCATTTGGGTGCGAATAATAATTGAATCTTCGACCAAAAGTAGTTTGTTTTTGATTTCAGAGACATCGGTACGCTGTGTCACATCCTCCCAGGTTCCATGACGCAGAGAATGGAGTAAGTCGCTAGGATTAAGAATCATACAGACTTCTCCGTTACCAATGATAGTCGCGCCAGCAATATTCGGTACTCGTTTAAGTAATTTACTTTGAGGTTTGAGAACGATATCCTGTTGATCGACGAAAGCATCTACAATTAAGGCAAAATATTCGTTGTCAACGCGCAAAACTGCACAAGACAAATTATTATCAATGTTGTGCTTTTGAGTTGCAGATAATTGCAATAAATCTCTTAACCAAGCGATCGAAATCGGTCGTCCTTCAAATTCAATTGCTTGAGAGTCTTCGATCGCGAAAATTGCTGATTGTGGGATCTTCAACATGGTTTGAATAAACTCTACCGGGAGAGCATAGAGAGTTTGTTCAATTTCGACGATAATAACTTTAGTAGTAGCAAGACTGGTGTTCACCAGAACTTCAAATTGACAACCTTGACCGAAGATGGAGTTAACTTGAATCGAGCCTTTCAACCGTTCGACATTAGCCCGAACGACATCAAGACCGACTCCTCTACCAGAAAGTTCCGTAATTTCGGTTTTAGTAGAGAATCCCGAAGCAAAAATCAGGGAGCGAATTTGTGCTTCACTCATGGCATCTAATTCTGCGGGAGTATGCAAGTTACGTCTGATCGCAGTATTCTTAATCCGCTCAAGACTTAAACCTCTGCCATCGTCGCTGATGGCGATGCCGATACTACTACCAGTTTGATAACCACGTAGGATAATTGTCGCTTTGGCTGGTTTGCCAGCGAGCATTCTTTCCTGAGGGGTTTCGATACCGTGATCGATCGCATTCCGCATTAAATGTAACAGCGGATCTTTAATCTCTTCCAGAATCTTTTTATCCGCTTTGGTATCTCCACCTTCAATAATAAGTTCGATTTCTTTGTCTTGCTGTCTGGCTAAATCTCGAACCATGCGGGGAAACAGATTGAAAACATTAGCTAAGGGTAACTGTCTCAATCCTTGAATGCCCGATTCTAGTCGCTCAGAAATTGCTTCTAAACTAGTGAGATCTTCGTTCGCTTTGATTTTTAAGTGATCGAGGGAACTACCAAAAAACTCTAACCGCTGACGAGTATTGTCGAACCAATACTGTAAAGGCTGTAGTTGTTCTGGAGACAAACTATGGGCGATTTGATCAAACCAAGATAGATGAGTTGATGTATCTTTCTGCCATTGGGACCATAAAGTTAAAATGTGATCAATATCACTAACTTGTTGCGATATTCGTAGCTTAGTAACCGTCAATTCACTAGCTTGAGTCATTAACGTATCAAGCTTTTGCGGTTCAACACGAATCGTATCGATTTGCTGATCTCTAACTGATGGTGAAACTTTAGCTGATTTAGCAACCTTGGAGGTTTCCGAGTCCGCAATTGGTTCGAGTTTGAAGATTCCTGAGTCATTAATTGGCTCAGGTGTTTCAGAAAATAGATCGTCTTCCTCATCGAAAAATGAGGATTCGCTCATCGATTGACTATCAAACAGATCTTCATCATCATCGAAGAGAGAAGATTCATCAGAAGATTCGCCCCCAGTCTCATGATCGAGCAAATCTCCCTGACTTGATTCTGATTCTGCTCCCATTAATAACGCTAATACTTCAATAGCTTTAACGTTCGAGGGTTCCCCAGTAATTGCGGCATGAGCCAAGTGATTAACAGCATCCAGCCCTTGATATAGGCGATCGCAAAATTCACTGGTAATAATGCCTTTACCTTGTTTAATCTCTTCAACGCTATCTTCTATTTGATGCACTAGCATCTCGATCTCGTCTAATCCCAGCATCCGCGAATCACCTTTAAGGGTATGAGCCTCCCGTAAGAATGATTCCAAAGCCTCAGTATCTTGGGGATTTTTTTCTAGTTGCATCAACTCGGCTTCGAGTTTTTGTAAATGTTCGCTACTAGAAGTTTTATACAGTTCTCTAAGTTCTTCGTCTTCGATAATCATGATGTAGAGTCTTTTAGGTTTACACTGCTTCGCAGCAAGGGAACAGATAATCGGGAACAGCAAGGACAAAGAAAGAGAATATTATTGTCTATTCCCTTCTGATCTCTGCCCTTGTTATCCTGCTTGATGGTACGGGACAGCCTTTAGCCTTCAGTTAAACAATCGCCTTAAATTTATCGGCAGAAGTTTTTAGTTGAGTAGTAGAAGTTTTCACCTCGCCCATCTCCTCTGCTGTATCCATAGCTCCGAGGTTAAGAACATTAATTGCCGAGAGAATTTCTTGGATACCTACCGCTTGTAATTTTGCTGTCTCAGAAATTTCTTGGGCGTTAGCAAACACACTGTCAATCGCGCTTTTCACCCCTACGAGAGATTCTGCTGTTCCTTGAGCTAGTTCAATACTAGATTCGGCTGTTTTCTTCCCTTCATCAGTTACCATTACCGCGCTGTTCATTGCTGCTTGAACCTCTGTAACCAGACTATTGATGGTATCGGCAGATTTACGACTTTCATCGGCTAATTTCCGAATTTCACTGGCTACCACCCCAAACCCTTTACCATGCTCTCCTGCACGAGCTGCCTCAACCGCAGCATTCAGAGCGAGCATGTTGGTTTGGTTTGCCAGATCCCCCACTAGTTCCGATACTGTAGAAATCTGTCCTGTTTGTTCACTGAGGTTAATAATCTGTTCGGCGATTTCTCGGACTTTTTCTTTGAGGTTTTCCATCCCCTCCATAGTTTGGGCAACGGTTTGAGTTCCATCTTCTGCTAGAGAGAGTGCTTCACTCGCACTTTTTGCTGAATCTTCTGCTTTTTCTGCCGATTGTCTAGAAGAAGCACCTAGTTGGTCTACCGTAGCAGTTGTTTGGTTAACCGAATCTGCCTGTTCAGTAATATTGGTCTCTTGACGCGCAACTGTTGCTGTAATCTGTTCTGAGGAACTAGCGATCTCATCGGTAAAGGTTTGTAGGGTGGAAGTAATCCTTCGCGTAGCCACAACGATTAAGCCTATAATAATGATGTTGATTCCGAAAATCCCTAGCTGAATTTTTCTTAAGTTTTGAATATTAGCCGTAGAGTAATCTTCTGCAGCAAACACAGCTTCATTTGTTAACTCAAAATATTTCTCACTACTAGTGATCAGACTATCTTTGTAGCTCTCATTAGTTCTAACTTGATTGATCGTCGTTTTTAGCTTTGCCCAAGAAGCTTCTACCTCTTGCATTTTGGCAAGATAGGCAGGATCTTTAGCCATCGGTAGATTTAATTCTTCATCACCATTAATTAAGCCATTAACAATTTTATCGAGTCTGGCGACTAGTTTATCGTTGGGTTTGGCCGATAATTCCAGTTTGACGAGCCTTTGTGTCGCCCCCCGAACAATACCTGTGAAGTTAACTACCCTACTATCTTTAGTTGACGATCCTAAGAATACTGAACCAATACTACTAGCAGCAACGATAACGATACCGGCTGCACCTAAAGTTAACTGAGTACTAATTTTCATGATTATTTACCTTGAATTTAGTTAGAAATTAATTGGGTAATTGATTTTTTGGTTTAGCCAAATCGCCAAGGGATTTTAGGCTGCCATATCTACAGTTAGCAATCCTTGAGCGAGTATTTTCGGTAAGTCAATCAAGTGCAGTGTTTGCTCTAAATAGGTAGCAGTCGCTTTGAGGTAATGTGAGTCTTTTGCTAAAGCAACAGGAAGAGGCTTAAGTTGTTCTGGAGGCAGATAAATAGCATCGCATACTTCATCGACCGCAATCCCCGCTACTATGTCATCAAACTCGAAAACTACTGCTTTAGAATTATGTTGCATTTGATTTATCGTCACATTGAGTATTTGACTGATATCGACGAGGGTCAAAATTTCGCCCCTTAAATTCATATTGCCGATAATATGCGCTGGACAACAAGGAATACCCGTAATTTTGCCAATTTTGATAAATTCCCGCACAATGTCTAAATCTAAGCCAAAATACTTGCCTCCGAGACCGAATACCGCGATCGCAATTGAATTCTGCTGTTCATTTTGCGCCGTTGAATCCTTTAAATTATCGGCTCGTTGGCGAAAAATAACTCGATCTTGGCTAGTTGCTTCGGAACAATACAATTCGTAGAAACTATCGCTGGTTTTTGTCGCAAAATCCTGACTATCATCCGTAACTAATAAAGTTATTTGCTCTTTATGACGCAGTAATCTATCGACATCAAGTAAAACTATTTTCTCATCATCTACAGTAGCGACCCCATTAACAAAAACGAGATCAATTTGTCGATCGCGTCCATAATCTAAATCTGCTTGGATAGATTGCTCTTCAAGCTCCATAACCGTATCGACTTGATGAACAATCACTCCAATCTCTAATCCTTGAGACTCTAAAACGATCACACTATTGTTGAGATGACAACCAATAAACTGATGCCCAAAACGTAAATCTAAATGCATCACGGGAATAATTTGACCATGAAGATCGAGCAACCCAATAATATCTGGCGGGGCATCAACAATTGTCGTTAATTCCGGTAGTAAAAATATTTCTTTGACTTGCTCGGCTGCGATCGCATAGGACAATCCATGCAAGCTAAAAATTAAATACGATCTACTGTTCATAAAGCATTTTCTCTTAAATTAAAATACTTAATAAAATATCAACAATCAATCACTATCAATGAGAACATTCCCCAATAATTAAGTTTTAGTTTAGGCTTGTTTGACTTTGATATATTTATTTACAATCTTTAGTAGTTCTTCAGGTTTAAAAGGCTTAGTAATATATCCATTTGAGCCTGCCATTTGTCCCTTTATCTTATCGAAAAAACCATCTCGCGCTGTGACCATAACAATCGGCAAGTCTTGAAATTTAGGAATTTTGCGAACTATCCGACAGAAATCCAAACCATCCACTTCAGGCATAGTTAAATCCAGTAATAGTAAGTCAACTGAGTTGAGATTAATCATCTTTAAAGCTTCTGCTGCTGTACTAGCAAACATAAGGTTATAGCGACCACTCAGAGCTCGCTTAATGGAGACTTGTACAATCGGACTATCGTCTACAGACAAAACTATCGGTAAATAGGCATTTGATCTTTTGTTAACTATGGTTTTAACTTGCTTATTAGCTTTTTGCGTAATCTTAGTATTTGAGAGATTATTAAAACTTACCGCTCCAGAATTAGCCCACTTGAGATAAGAATTAGCAACTTTTAAGGGATCTTTTCCCATCATATTAGCGATCTCAACTAAAGTTCGACGACCATCGACATAGGTCTTTAAATGTTCTTGCACCATAGGAGCGCTCACTTTTGACAAACTACTTTCGCTAACATAGGGTACGGCATCCATTGAAGGAATAGTTGGCGCTAAACTCTCCCATTGTTGCTGGCGATGACTGAAATGTTGTTTTAATTTCGTCCAACTCAAACCGTGACGATCTTCGCCAAAACAGAGGTCAAAATCAGTAGAATTATCCCATCTAGCATGTCCTGGATAGGCATCAAACTGTTCTAGCATCGAGACGATTTGATCATGACTATAGACTTCGATATCCTCCCAGGTGAAAAGCTTAAGCTTGACTAATATTTCGATTAATTCTCGAACTGACTCAGGATTGGTGAGTTTTTTACTAGCTACGGCAAGAGCCGCATTCATAGAGTTGAGCTGTAATTTATCGCCCACAATTTTGGCAAATTGTTGATTAGTAGGGATTGTTGAGCCTCCATAAACCAATGTACCATTATAAATTACAAACTTTCCCGTTTTCTGTTTTTGCCAAGAATTAACCTTAGTTTCTATAGCTAATACTCCACTAAAACCTGATTTAAGGTGAGAGGCTAACAAATTTGTTAATTGTTGAGAACTATATAGTATTAATTGCATAATTTTAGATATTCTAACGACGTATTTAACAACACACAAAAAAAACTCTTTGTTATTATTATTCCCAAAACAGCAATATAATCGATAAAAAATATGATCAAATTAACAGAAATTTGTTTAATTAAATTATATTTATTAATAATAAAATTAAAATTTGCATAAAGTTTTAATTTCAATCAAACTGCAAATAAATAATATAAAATTTTCCCCAATATTATTAAATCAATTCCAAATTCGTAACATAAATGCCAATAAAATAAAAATATATTTAGCCTTGACGGACTTTAAGATATTTATTGATCATCTCTAGTAATTCTTCTGGCTTGAATGGTTTAGTAATATATCCATTTGAACCTGCCATTTGTCCTTTTATCTTATCGAAAAAACCATCTCGTGCTGTGACCATAATAATTGGCAAGTTTTGAAATTGAGGAATTTTGCGGATGATCTTACAGAAATCCAAACCATCCACATCAGGCATAGTTAAATCCAGTAAAACTAAGTCAACTGAATTTCGATTGAGTATCTTTAAAGCATCGGCAGCTTGACTAGCAAACAAGAGATTATAACGCCCTGTCAAAATTCGCTTAATGGAGATTTGCACGATCTGACTATCATCTACAGATAGTATTGTTGGTAAATAGCCCTCAGAGGTTTCGCTAGCTATGGCAATATTTTGATTATTGGCTTCTGGAGGGTCATCAAAATTTACTGCTCCCGACTTGACCCAATTTGAATAAGAATTAGCAACTTTTAAGGGATCTTTTCCCATCACATTAGCGATCTCAACTAAAGTTAGATGGCCATCGACATATCTTTTTAAATGTTCTCTTACTCTAGGATCGCTAACTTTTAACAGACTGCTATCGCTAATATATGGAACAGCATCCATTGAAGGAATAGTAGGAGCCAAACTTGCCCATAATTGCTGGCGATGATTGAGATCTTGTTTTAATTTTGTCCAATTTAAACCGTGACGATCTTCACCAAAACAAAGGTCAAAATCACTAGAATTTTCCCACCTAGCCTGTCCGGGGTAAGCATTAAACCTTTCTAAAATCAAGACAACTTGATTATGAATATGTTTTTCAACATTGTCCCATTGAAAAATTCTCAGTTTAACTAATATTTCGATTAATTCACGAACCGATTGCGGATTGGTTAATTTTTCAGTAGCAAGGGCAAGGGCTGCATTAATAAAGTTAGGTTGTAATTTATCGCCTAAACTTTTGGCTAATTGTTGATTATTTGGTATTACTGAGTCTGCGTAGACAAGAGCGCCATTATAAATTACTAACATTCCCCTGCGCTGTTTTTGCCAAGAACTAACTGTAGTTTCTAAAGTTAAGACTCCACTGATATTATGTTTAAGTTGAGATTCTAAAAAAATTTTTAATTGTTGAGCTTGATATTGCTTTAGTTGCATAATATTAGATGTCCTGAAGACAGGAATAATACAAGATACCAAAAATCTTCATCTTGTTAAATTATTCCCAAAACAGCGATGCAACCAACAATAAAAACTTCATTAAATAAACTTACATTCTGTATCAATGGTATTACATTAAATATAGATGTTAAATTAAATGTTCTCGGAAGCGATAAAATTAGGGAGAGACGAGTGGTAACCGGTAATCAGTAACTATTGCCTTGTTCTATGTAATTTAATAACCAATTAGCCGCTGTTGCACGACGAGTTTGTCTCGGTCCAAACTCTCCAATTTTATAACCTTTAAAACCTAGTTTTTCTTTAAGTAATTGCTTATTTTCTTTGGGAATGGAGCGAGTGAGTTTTACTGTTGGCGGGCGATTGGCAATAAAATCTGGGGGTTCGGGATAGGCTTCACGCCAGTCTGTTGCTACTTGAGAATTATCCCAAGCATTTGTCACCTCATCATAGCGATATCCTAAACAATGCCAAACTATTTTATTAACTGTTTCGTCATCGATTTCCTCTTTGAGGATTGACCAGATAGTATCTTGATTCAGTGGTGGTAATTTGTTAGTCATCAGCTCATCAGTTATCAGTAGACAGTCATAACACAGCCATCAGGGATCAACAATCAATCAATAATTTCTTAATTTATAATAGGTTGTCTAGATCAAATATACTTGGTTTTACGCTCAGTAAAAAGCGGGTATATTTTTTTCCTTATCCTCTTATTTTATGGCTTACGAACCTCTTCATCATAAATATCGACCTCAAACCTTCGGGGATTTAGTTGGTCAAGAGGCGATCGCAAATACTTTGGTTAATGCAATTGAACAGGAAAAAATCGCGACCGCATATCTTTTTACAGGTCCCAGGGGAACAGGTAAAACCTCTAGTGCGCGTATTTTAGCAAAATCTCTCAACTGTTTGGCAAGTCCCAAACCAACGGCGACCCCCTGCGGAAAATGTGCTGTTTGTCAAGCGATCGCTGCGGGAACGGCTCTAGATGTGATTGAAATTGACGCAGCAAGTAATACGGGAGTTGATAATATTCGCGAGATCATCGAAAGAGCCAGGTTTGCCCCAGTACAATCCCGTTACAAAGTTTATGTGATCGACGAATGTCATATGCTGAGTACAGCAGCATTTAATGCTTTGCTGAAAACTTTGGAAGAACCGCCACCCCAAGTGGTTTTTATCTTGGCAACAACCGATCCACAAAGGGTACTTGCCACCATTATTTCTCGTTGTCAGAGATTTGATTATCGTCGGATTCCACTGCAGGAGATGACTCGTCATCTTGAATATATCGCTGCAGAAGAAAAAATTGCGATCGCAAAACCAGCGCTCACTCTTGTAGCGCAAATTGCCAATGGCGGGTTGCGGGATGCCGAGAGTTTATTAGATCAATTAAGTTTATTTCCTGAAACTGTCACTGTAGATAGAGTCTGGGATTTGGTTGGTGCTGTTCCCGAGCAAGACTTATTGGGTTTGATCAGTGCAATTAGAAGTAAAAATATCGAGCATATTTTAGAAAAATGCCGTAATTTACTCGATCGCGGTAAAGAACCCCTAGTAGTTTTACAAAATTTAGCTAGTTTTTATCTCAATCTTTTAATCGCTAAGACCTCTCCCCAGCGAAATGATTTGGTAGCGGTAACGCAAACTTGTTGGCAGGAATTACAAGCCGAAGCAGTTCATTGGCAAATGGGAGCTATTCTTCAGGGACAGCAACAACTCAAAGACGCGGAAGTACAACTTAAAAATACAACCCAACCCCGCTTATGGTTAGAGGTGACATTACTGGGATTAGTTTCTCATGGTGATACTTCTCAAGAAACACCAACAGAACCATTACTATTGCGCAATAGTTTTACTGTAGAAACTTACAAGGATACAAGCGGTGCAACCCCGGTAGGGAAAACCGACCTAGCGAGCAGACAGCCCTCGGATTCAGCACTTCTTACAAAAGTTGCTCATGGGGGAAACCCCCAAGATCGCACTTTTGCGCTTTCCTCAAGTCGGGAAACCCTTTCGGCAGTCGCTCATGGGGACAACCCCAGCATTTCCTCTCGCAAAGACCGCGCTACTTCACCACCGAAAGTACTTCCTCATGCCGCCGAAAGAGAGAAGACGCACCCAGAAAGGGCACAAGAAGACGAAGAGATGAGGGAGCATACTGTTTCTCAACCTCAAGTTAATCAACCTGGTACAAGTCAGCCAATAACACCTATCTCAGAAACTAAGGAAAATTCTGTTACTGCCATACCTACTACGGATATCAATCAAGATCTTATTTGGCAAAAAGCGATCGCTTTAGTTCATCCTCCGACTACTCGAACTTTACTATTTCAGAAATGTCATCTAATTAATATTCAGGGTTCGATGGTCACAATTGGGGTAGTTTCTCCCCAACTAATCAAGTTAATTCAAGTCAAGATTTCTAATATCGAAACTGCTTTTACTCAAGCTTGTCAGCGTAAAATTAAAGTTACTCTCGAAGTTGCTAAAAATACACCCCAATCAGCAACTAGTAAAAGTTCACCCCCTTCGAGTAAAACTGAGCCAAACATAAGTTCTCAATTACCAGAATTAGAACCAGAAACTATTAAGGTTCCAGAAAACATTCCTGCTGCTAATATTCAATCTCTACCTCCGACTACTCCACCACCAAAACCCCAGACTAAACCTGTAGTTACCCATGAGAACAAGCGAGCATCAAAAGCAACCCAGGATTCTCCTCTGTCTGTGGCAACTTCTGATTCTCCAGCAATTAAAGATATTCAAAACCCAAAAGTTGATCAACAAGTAAATGTTCACCACCAAGATGTTACTGCTAATACTTCATCGGCAGGAGATTTTCAGAAAGCAGTAGAATTATTAACCAAAAGTTTTGATGGAGAAGTTATTAATTTAGGAAATATCGAAGAGGATTTACCATCCGAAGAGACGGCAATATCGGATAACTTAAATCCTGAAACTAATCAAGCTCAATCTATAGAACAACCTACTAATCCTATTCGCAATCGTCCAGATTTAACTATATATGAAGACGATGACGATGTACCATTTTAAAAAAAGTTTTTATTGGTCGCCAGTTTTTTGTTAAAGTGCGAGAGGTTCGCTCATTTTTCGCGAGGGCGTAAATAGTAAGATGAAACAAGATCAGAGGTAGTGTCTTCAAAAGACACTCTACATAAGGAGTAACAAGGAATTAAGTTGCATTATCTGTTGACTACCGCAGGAATAATAATTGCTAAGGCTGAAGTGAGAATTAATCCAAACGCTAAGTTGACTACCTGTTGAGAAGATTTTTGGTAAGTTTCTATTCTGATATTAAATTTTTCCTGCTCAACTACCAATTTTTCTAGTGTCTCTTCAATTCTGTCTAGTCTAGAAGTGTTCGTTTCTAATGTCTCTTCAATTTTGTCTAGTCTGGAAGTGGTTGTTTTTTGAAATTCTTCCTCAGTCATATTTTTGAATTACTTTATTGTAAGTTCATTATATCGGTTACCAGTTTTTTTGCTAAAGCGCGAGAGGTTCGCTCATTCTTCGCGGGAACGACGAGACACTTCGAGTAGAGCTGCCCCTGCGGCGGGAATGGGGGCTCAAATAAAAGCGGTGCACCAAACTATGCGGTGCTTGTACCCATCGCATTTGGGTATAACTGTTTTGGAGCAGCAATGGTTTAATTCCGAGTGACTTTTACAACGATAGATTAATTTTAATTAGCAATTTCGCTTGGAAATTATGTTGAAGATCTCAACTTACATTAAAATCACCTAGGTTGAGGTTCGAGGAACTTGACTATTACTGCGAATAGTAGAGCAATAGCACCCAATAATTCACAGGATTCTTCCAAAGACCACTGACCTGGCAGATAGGGAACCCCAAAATCTTGCAGTATATCGATGAACCCAAAGAGCAGCAAAAAAATACCAGTCATTATAAATTGCCTTGAGAGTTCCCCTACTCTGAGCCATCTCAGCCATTCCCTAGAAATCGTCTGTTGAGATATTACAAAAATGATGGCTAAAAGCATTACGAAAAATACTGCCACATAGAAAATCATAGAAGATGTATTCTGGGCTAAAAGATCGGAGACAAAATTATGGATATCTTCAGATCCTACTGAGTTAGCATTGTTCAACATTTGCCATCCTAGGATGCTTTCTCTACCCCATGCTGCTTCCTCTCCAGCTAAAAAGAAACAAAAAAAGCCGTAAAGTCCCCAGGGTAAAAATTTTCTTTCTCTTACCGATAAAAAAGCAGATAGGGCAGCAGTTAAAAAGTAAATTAGTGCTGGCAAAGATTCCACAAGGCCCCCTGTTACCAAGATAGGGGTCAGCAATGTTCGATCTTTCAAACCCAAAGCTAACATTGGAAAAAGTATCGTGCTGCATATTATAGTATAAATGAACCAATATGTTTTATTAGAAATATTCATATAAAATACTCTTTAACGAATTAAGAACAACTTAAGATTGACCGTGTTACTTAATTAATAATGAGTCAATTGTCAGATAAACTCAAATTTTTGTAGGGTTACTCTTGAATAATCCTAATTTAGCCAATTGCCATAGTTCTTGAAACAGTAAAGGGGCTAAAAATCTAAGAAAAAGAGTATAAAATAAAATTCCTGAAAGAGTACAAAGAACAATGATTATTTGCGGGCTTACTCTTGTTGCTAGCAAATATTTTATCACCCAAATTAAGGTAATCATAATACTCGTACAAGTAACTGGTGAAATAAGTTGTTTAAAATAAACTTGCCAAGATATTCCCACAAGTTGCTTTAAAGACCATAAACTAGCAGGAATCACCAGAAAATCACTGATTACATAAGCAAAAGCCACAGCCAAAATACCGTAGCGCACAGCAACCATACAAGCAATGATATTAAAAGAAACATTCAACAGTTCTAAGCGGAGTCGCCAGAAAGGTTTGCCAACTGCTACAAATACAGATCGATTAAAGAAGAGAATCAGATAAATAATTCCCCCAAATGCTAATACTTGCATTATGGAGATAGAAGCTTCCCATTTTACACCAAAGATAATTACAACTAATTCCCTTGCTAAAGTTACAACTCCCAGAAACACTGGCAATGCGATTAAGCTAGCATATTTAATAATTTTATAAAATACTCTGAGAAATCTATCAGGGTCGCCTTGAAATCGGGAAAGCACTGGTAAAGCAACTTGATTACCTGTAGAAACTAATAATTGGGTTAGGACTTGCAAGACACGATAAGCAACGGCATAATAACCCAGTGCAACTTCTCCCAGAAAGTAACCAATCAGTAAATTATCCGTGTATCGGTTAAAGAAAGTTAAAATTTTTGAGCCAAATATTGAAATTCCAAACCCAAACAGGTCTCTAAAATGAGCTAATGAAAACTGAAGTTTGGGTTTCCAATCACTGAGACTCCAAAAAGCAACAACTCCTACGATCTCAAAAGTTAATTGTTGACCGACTAAACTCCAAACCCCGTAGTCTAATAATGCTAAGGAAATCCCAACAATTCCGCTCATGAAAATACCAGATAATGACCGTATTGCCATCTTTTGAAACTCTAACTGCCGTTTCAAGATAGTACGTTGAACTATACTAAGGGAGTTGAGGCTAAATAAAACAGACATCCATTTGAGAATTGGAGTTAATGTAGGTTGTTGAAATATTCCAGCAATTAGATTTGAAATATTAAAGCTCAGTATAGTAAAAGCAATACCAAAGCAAATCTGAGTCCAAAAAGCAGTATTTAAGTGTTCTAATTCTACTTCTTGGCGCTGAATCAGAGCTGAAGAAAAACCTTGCTCGATAAAAATGTTGAAGAAAGCTAAAAATGTATTTGCTAAGGCTACTAAACCAAAATCTGCAGGCGAAAGTATACGAGCTAATACCAGGAATATGATCAATGATCCAGCCTGACTTCCCCAATTTTGAATCCCAGACCAAAAAATACCTTTAATGGCTTGTTGCTTAATGCCCATTATGCTCATTATTTATTTTTATTAGCGTTTAAAATCAAATTAATTTCTAGATAGTAATTTGATTTTAATTATCATATGTATATCCTTTCAAAAATGGGAAATCATTAATTTTATTCTGAACGATATCAATTAATTCTTGATTCCACTTAACATCATATCGACTTGTAACTGGTTTTTCAAAGACAATGCTTGCACAATCATTTAAATAATCATCTGACGTATTTAAATCTAAAAATCTACATATATTTTTGAGGTGAGATCTAGGGTTTTCGACAAAACACTCATAACGAATTTCAAACAAACTATTATCATCTATTACATTTTTGATCGCCAGTACTGTTTTACACAAGTCAAAATAATAATCTATACATTCTTTAAGAGTAAATTTATTAATGTATTTCTTGTTGTTAACCATAGACATATAGCTAATATTATCGAACGGATTCCGAATAACATGAATAAATTTTATATTTATTCCCATGGTCTTATATAAGCGTTTCAGCATCCAAAGTCTTCCTCGTAATCTCAGAGTCGTACCTTCTCCATTCTCATCTCCAATGACTTTGAGTGGAGGATTAAATCTGCCCTGCCATTGATTAGGGACTATATAAGAATATCCACGAGATTTTCTTCCAACTTCTGTAAAAGTAGAGGAATTGTCTAATATGAGATTAAAAATTTGCTGCCGACTAAACTTTAAATAAATATATCTCAGTATAGGTAGTTCATTAGCGAATACCATGTTAGGGTGAGCATCAAGTAATGATGATAAAAATGTTTTTCCACTTTTTGAATATCCGATAAAAGTGCAATATGTAGCTGTAGTTTCAGAAAGTGTCTGGTTTTTAAAAGTTTTTAATAGTGATCTAATATATAGGTAAAAAACAAGAGTAATATCTTGAATTTTTCCTAAAATATTTTCATCATAAAGATTTTTGCTCATTAATTTTAGCTCACTAGGAAAAGTAAAAATTCAAAAATTTAGAATTAATAAAATGTTTATAAAGGTCAAAAATGTATTTGCCAAAGCAACTAAGCCAAAATCTGCTGGTGAAAGAAGACGAGCCAATACCAGAAATATTATTAGCGAACCAGCCTGACTTCCCCAATTCTGAATTACAGACCAAATGATGCCTTTAATGGCTTGTTGCTTAATACTCATTTTTTATTTGTATTAGCATTTAAACTAAAATTTATACCTAGCTTTCCATCTTGTACAAGCTTAGATAAAAAGCTTTCAACTTGCCTTGGCGTTTGTAATTCAATAACTTGCTTGTAATGACGCAGACTCGCAATTTTTTCCATGATTACTGGTCTTTCATCCTTAGAATAGTTCCAAACTTTTTGCAAAAATACACGATATAGTTTTTCTGGATACCCTGCTGGTAAATCAGGTCGATTTCTGCGGTGATATTGCAGGCGACGCTTGAAAATTCGCCACCAACACAGCATTGGCGGGAAATCAAAAAAAATAATCGTATCAGCAGCTTCAAAACAAATATCGTGGTAACCTGATTGCCCCTTATAGTCTGATAGTCCCTCTACAATCCAGCAATCGCTGCTGGTAATATGGTCTAAACGCCTTAAACAGTCTTCTTTTGACCTCTCTTGCCAATGAGGCTCCCAAACAACTGCATCTAAATTAACTGGCTTCATACCTAAAAAATCTCCTATTTTTCTGGCAAAAGTTGATTTACCAGCCCCATAATTACCCACAATAAAGATTCTTATAGACAAATGCTTATCCATGTTAGGCAACTCTATCTTTACTAACTAGAAGGTTGTTTATAAGTATTTGATTGTCCATGCCACGATTTACAGATTTCCCTTTAAGTTTTGACCACTCCTCATCCGTAAAGTTCTCGTGGTAAGAACGTTCAACGTTTACATTCCACAAATTATGGTTCTCACCCAAAATATTCTTGGCTGCCAGCAAGGCTGTAAGCATAGAGTGATCTTGGTTATTGTAACGGTGCATACCATTACGTCCTACTGTTTGCAGATTCCTGAAGGATTTAAGATAGTCTTGCAGCACCTGTAAATGTTGGCGATATTCACCGTCATATACGGGATAGGCTTTATATTGTCGGATTACACAGCCGTCCTCGATTTCATCTAGCCTGACATCTAGACCCAAATTGATAATTTCTTGAGATGCTAACTCAATTAGTTGCGAATCCGACATGTCCCACAGCTCATCTCCCTCGCTGCAAAAGTATTCCATGCCCAGACAGGTTTTGCTCTGATCGGGAACCATGTCTGGACTCCAATTCTTAAAGTTTTGAATACGTCCAACTTTAAATTTGGGACTGTGGATATAAATCCAATTGTCAGGAAATAACTCAGCTCGATTAATAATCAGCGAAACAATTAAAAAATCCCGATATTTAAGTTGGCTAGCGGCTTGTAATACGGTTTCTGGCGGAGCAGGATTGAGTTTTTTTACCAGTAGAGATACAGGCATGCTCGAAATAAAGTTTTTTCCTATAATCTTCCTAGTTTCCCCCATTTGCCTTATGGTGACACTGTTAATGCACTCGCCATCGCGTTCTATTTCAATTACCTCAGTATTCAGATGTACAGGAGAACCTTGTTTATCTAGTATTTGTTGAACACGCTCCCACATCTGTCCCGGTCCCAGTTTGGGATAATTAAATTCTTTAATAAGAGTTGTGGTGGTGTTACTCCCAAAAAGAGCATTAATTATGGCTTTTTTCAAAGATAAACCTTTAATGCGTTGTGCTGCCCAATCCGATCTAATTTCGGTGCAGGGTATCCCCCAAACTTTTTCTGTATAAGTTTTAAAAAAAATTTCATATAAACGCTTACCAAAACGATTAGAAACCCATTGCTCAAAGTTGTTCTCCACAGGATGGGGTCTTTTGACTTTAGCCTTGAAATAGCTCCACATTATAAGGATGCTATTCATTAGACCTAGATTAGCTAGGGCGTTATATGGCTCTAAAGGATAGCTAAAAAATTTACTATCATAATAAATTCTTGACAAACGAGGAACTTTGATAAACTCGTCTCCTAAGACTTCATGCCAAAATCGTTCAACCTCGATCACTTTGGTGAAAAAACGATGTCCACCGATGTCAAAACGATAGCCTTTATAGATTTCTGTGCGAGAAATGCCCCCCACTTTGTTACCTTTTTCTAGAACAACTGAGTTGATACTATGTTTCATTAACTCGTAGCCAGCAGTTAGACCGGCAGGTCCTCCACCAATAATAATTACAGGAAAAGTATTCATTAGGTTAGTATTCTTAAATTTTAAATTTTTGGTAATTTTAATTATTTTGTTAACTTTACTTTGTGCCAATCCCTTAAGCTGTCGGGGTATCAGCCAAACGGAAGCTAGTTAAATAATGCTTCAGCATGGCGTAAGCAAAAGTAACTCCTCCGTAGAGAAAATAGAACCAGTGCCAAGGAATGACTCGCAGGGTAAACAGCAAACCCCGTTTGCCGTAAAAAAATCGATAAACATCTACATTAATAATCAGCAAACCCAAAATTAAGATAGGGACAGCAGTTAACCACAGCCAGGGAACTAGTCCACTAATCACCAACATCCCCATCAAGGCAAAAACCAACACTACACTTAATTGGTTCTTGGGGCTGAGGTTGAGATCGGCATCGAAGTGACGATTACGAAGAATTAAATCTGTCCAAGGTAACGCCCGATAAAAAATCTCCGCCTGAAGTAGAGATATCGGTTCCCATCGCTTGAGATGCTTAACTTGAATATCTTTGCAAAGACTTATAGAATAGCCTGCTTGCTTGAGTCGGTAGCCTAATTCAATATCTTCAACACAGGGTTGGTGATAAGCTTCGTCAAAGCCACCAACCGCATGAAATACTGACGGACGAACTGCTCCACAAGCAGCCCAGAAGGTAGATGCTAACTCTGAAGACACCTGATGGGTATAATGGTGAAACAGATTTTTGTACTGAGAAAGGAAATTGTCAGCTTCTGGAGCGTCGTCATAGGAGCCTATTAGCGCTGATAGACTTGGCTGTTGCTGAAACCGCTGTTTGATCAAGCCTAAAGTATTGGAGTGGAGAGTTACATCCGCATCCATGAAAAACAAAATACTTCCCTGAGCCGCCTCTGCGCCGATATTTCTTGCTTTTGCCGGTCCACTGTTAACAGGAAGCTGGATAATCTTGACCTTAAATTTCTCAGCTTGAAATTTCTCAGCTATCTTCAGAGAATCATCTGTAACTCCATCTAACACTATGATAATTTCTAAAGGCTTGACTTCGGACAGAACAAAACTAGATAAGCATTTAGCAAAAGCCTTACCGCCATTGAATACAGGTATAATTACTGAAATTGAAATCGAATTATTCACTATTTTTTTGTACTAAAAAGAATAATTAGGTGAAATCACTTAGAAATTACTACACATTGTTTTGCTGAGCAGACTAAGTTAACATATTCTTAATTCTTTGGATAACGAGTAATAGACATTTGAGCCTAATCCAAAATCGCTGAAAGCTTCACTATTGCTTGTTTAGTAGTAGATTTTATTACTACAGGATTCCCTTTATGGCGTTTTATAGTTGGGAACACATCTAGCCCAACTCTCTTGATATTGATCTCAGCATTGATATCGCAGTCTATCAAGAGGTTTAATTCTTCATCCCAATATTCTCGAATATCATTCTCGGTAAAGATAAATTCGTCTCGGTGAGCTAGTAATTGAGAAGTATATGTGGAATTCACTTTTTTTACTATTACTCTACCAATTTTGAAATGATGGATAGAGGTAAACCGCTTCTTTCTGCTCGGTTGTTCGTAATTGCTATAAAGTCACCAGTTTCGTTTCCTCTTCTCTTTGCCACCAAAAGTCTAGATTATTACTATACTTGATAATGTCAGAAGATTCCGTCAAGGGGATAACTAACAAGGAGGATAAGGGTAAACCAGTGCCGATAACTCCTCCATTGCCAGGAAATACATCAAACTACATCATCTGTTAGAGGTTCATCTATAATTGCCAGTTCTAAAAAATAGGAACCTGTAGTGCGTCCAATACGACTAGTCGGATCAACAGTCGGATCGACAGTCGGATTGTATCTCAAGTTAGGAGAGCTACTAACCCCAACGTAATAAGTACCGTCTTCAAGTGCGGTAAATTGCTGAAATGGGTCAGGCTCAATTACTCTCATACCCTCCTCTATAAAAGTGTTATTATCGTTCTGAACTAATAGATTACCATTCTCATCAAATATACTTATGACACCATCAAGAGTAGAAGTGCCGATCATAGCATCAAGATTGGCTACTAAAGTATCTCCTGCCGCCAGTTCAACCGCAAAAAGATCTACATCTCTACCTGTTGCAATTGCACCATCAATTTTTACTGGAGTTGGAGAAGCAAGAGGATCAAGAGGATCAACAAATTGAATTTCGTTGGCTGAGAGGATAGTGTTATTTGTTTCAATTTCGGAGATTAGTGGAGGATCACTTGGTGGTGGTGTTGTTGTTGGTGGCATTAGTTCTTCTGGTTCCATTTGATTTCATCCTTAATTATTGAATTGATATGTTAATGATGAAATTATTCTGTGTATTTGTCGCAATCTTCGCAAGGAAAATTTACAAACATATAGTATTGTGTAATTTATTTAATTACAGTTTTAGAGTTCAAAAATTATGGATAATCAATAACAAGTGTAATTAACAAGTACGAATGCCACTAATACACTATATATTTATACTTTTATTGCTTACGTATAAGTGAAAAAATGATCAAACATTTATGTGGTAACAGCTTTTCAAGCCCAATTTAACTCAAAAAATATTAACTAAAAATCAACAAAAGCTCATAGCTATTAACTACGTAATCATAAAACTAACAGCTCAGAGCAAAAAAGATAGAACATACATACAAAAATTTTACATCAAGTTTACTATATTCAAAATTGATAAAAATACTAAAACAATGATTCTAATTAATCTTGCAATGATTTTTGATCGACCAACAGGAATATCTAATTATGCTTTAAATATTGCCAGACATTTACCCGAACTCAATCCCACCTTATTAACCTCAACAGAGCAAGAGCATTTTTCCTGTTATCCGATTCCCAGTAATATGACTCCTGCTGAAGGCAGTAAAGGGCATTTTCGTCGTTTGTTATGGACGCAGTGGCAACTTCCCCAGATATATCAACAATTGAATGCTAGTTTAATTTATTCTCCTATTCCAGAAGCGCCTCTATATAGTAAAGCTCGCTATGTGGTGATGTGTCACGATCTGATTCCTCTGAGATTTCCTAACCTATTTTCTCCCCTAACTAATTATTTTCGTTATGTTGTTCCCTGGGTTTTAAAACAAGCAGAACATATAATTTGTAACTCAGAGGCAACAGCAAAAGATATTCATAATTTTTATGGGATCTCTACTCATAAAATTACACCGATACTTTTAGCTTATGATGCTAATCATTTTTATCCTCGGCAGAATATAAATCCCAAGCAACCTTATTTTTTATATTTAGGTCGTCATGACCCCTATAAAAATATTCAGGGTTTGATTACTGCTTTTGCTGCTCTTAAAAATAAGCAAAATTATCAGTTATGGATTGCGGGTTCTCCAGATAAAAGATTTACGCCCCAACTCAAACAACAAATATTAGAGTTAAATATTAAAGATCAAGTTAAGATTATTGATTACGTCCCTTATCAGGAATTACCAATAATACTTAGTAATGCGATCGCGTTAGTATTTCCAACTTTTTGGGAAGGATTTGGTCTACCTGCATTAGAAGCTATGGCTTGTGGAACGCCTGTTATTACTTCTAACTTGGCTTCTTTACCGGAAGTCGTCGGAGATGCAGCAATTTTAATTAATCCTAAAAATCAATTAGAAATCACAAATGCTATGGCAAAAATTGCTGAAGATAGTGCAATGCGATCGCATTTTAGTAATCTGAGTTTAGAACAGGCAAAGTTATTTAGTTGGGAAAAAACAGGAAATGCTACTAAAGAAGTTTTACAACAATTTATTTAGATTATGTAAAAGTAAAACATTATTTTTGCTCATATCCTAATAGTCTGGCTGGTTCTATTTTGGCACCATCTTGCAACCAAGTAATTGCCTTATCTTCAGATTTATCAGGATTAATCCATAAAATAACTTTGAGGTTTTTCACCGTTACCGATGCTTGGTTAAAATATCGTCTTACTTTTGCATCTAAAGAAATGACAATTTTATCAGTTGCTAAAGCAGCTTCTATTAAAAGGCAATCTTTCAACATGGCTTCTTTAATATTATTATCCTTTTCTGGCGTAGCTTCAATTTGTTTTCTTAACTCTGGTAACAGAGCCTCTGAAATATATACTAATTTTTTCTTAGCAATCATTTTTGCACGCCATTTTAGAGCGAAAGATGATTGATGCTTATCCCATTCTGCTTTAATTTCTGGAGTCATTACAAAATAATGAGACTGTTCAAGAACTTCAAGTAAAAAATCACGACAATTTTTCGATGTTGGCATTATAGAATTTTCTCTACCACAAGAACGAGCTACAGAAGCATCAATTACTAATTTTTTTGATATTTTTTTTGCCATCAGATAAGTTACATTAATTTTGCTTCAGCAGCATCTAAATAACGACTTTCTTCTGCCAAATCTACCTTACTGAAATCTTCAGGCCAATCTCCAAATGCTCCTGCATTATCTAATTCAGCAGAAGTAATTTTAGTAAAGCCTTTTTCATCGCGACTGAACCAATGTAATATAACTTTATCGGTAGCAATTTTATCTTCTGCAACTAGAGACTGTAATCTTCTAATTAATAGATCGCTATGGGTTTCTACTACTATTCTTACTCCTCTATTTGCTGCATCAGCTAATATATCTCCTAATGCGGCTTGAGCGCGAGGGTGTAAATGTATTTCTGGTTGTTCAATATATACTAACTGATCTGGTTTTGCTACCAATAAAGCTACTAATACTGGTAAAGTCTGGGATACGCCAAAACCTACATCAGCAATATTTACCATATCAGTTAAATCATCTGTATTTTTAGATATTCTGCCTACTCTAATTTCTACCTGAGTATCATCTATTCTTTCTGCATCTACTTTATTAGTTAAACCAAGAAGAGTTAAATATTTTTCTAGTTCTTCTAATTTATTATTTTCAGATATACTCCAATTATGGACAATACTAGCAGTATATTTGTCAAAAGTACCTAAAAATTTATCACCAATTCCCGTTATGGGATAATTCCTTTCTGGAAGACCTCTTAAAGCTGGAACATGAATTAATCTAGAAATATATTCAGCTAGAGAACTATAACTCTTCACTCTATAAGACATAGAGTCTTTTGACTCAAATAATAGGAAACATCGATCTCTAACAGTTGCCATATCTAATTTATTTGCTATATTATCTATATCACCAATACATTTTCTTATCTCTTCTGTAGTCATATCTAATTTATATTTTATTTCTCGTCTTCGATTTTTGAAATTCATTTCCAGTAAATTCAAACCAAATCCTCGGTCATTAGATTGACTAAAAAGAAATTTATAATCATTAAAATTGTATATTTGAAGTCCAATTACTAAATTCTTGATATATTTATCTTTTGATATTTTTGATAATAATTGTGCGGTTTTGGTGAATTTTACATGTACCCCATTTAATAATAATGGTCCTGGATCATAAGGAGCTTCTATCGTTTGCTTCATTAATAAAAGAGGTTGCATAATACTAGACTTTCCAGAACTATTAGCCCCAGCAAGTATAGTTAAAAGGTGAACGTCAATAGAACATTCTTCTACTAAAGATTTAAAACCAGATACAGCAATTTTGGCGATCCCTTGTGGTGATTCCTGTTTATTATTATTTTTCGATTGACTCATTTATTATTCGTCTCACTATTTTAAAATATTTTTAATCTCTAAAGTAAAACCTGATAATATATCATCTCCAAAAAGACTTACAGGATTAGATATAACTTCTAATTGATAATCTTGTTGATAAACTTCTACTTGATTATTCGGTAAGTCGATTAACCAACCTAAAACTAAACCATTAGCTAAATATTCTTGCATCTTTTTCTGTAGATTCAATAAACTATCAGAATCCCAACGAAGCTCGATCACAAAATCAGGACATAAAGGAATAAAATTTTGTTGCTGTTTTAATGTTAAACGTTCCCATCTTTCCTTTTTTACCCAAGCAGCATCAGGTGAACGAGTCGCCCCATTAGGCAATTTAAAACCTGTAGAAGAATCAAAGACTTCTCCTAATTCATATTGTTGATTCCACAACCATAACTGGGCATTAATACTGGAATTTATCTTGCCTGTTGCTCCTCCTGTTGGTGGCATAATAACTAATTCTCCTGTTGCCGTGCGTTCTAATCTCAAATCTCGATTGGTACTGCAAATTAAAGCAAATTGTTCGTCAGTTAATTCAATAGTTGGTCGAAGATTTAAGGTAATCGGCATCATGTTAAATCTCTTGGAAATATTCTGGTTGATAGAGGATTTTGCTGTTATCCTAAACTTTGCTTAATCAGTAACTTAAGTATATGACAGCCTACCAAATGCCTCGTACTCAGATTCCTCATTGTGCTTGGAAACGTCCTCTTGGTAAAGGATGGGACAAACCCTATACTGTACGCTACGCTAGTAACTTGGATGACGGTGCTTGGCATGGTGCACCTCTAGGTGGATTTGGTGCAGGATGCATCGGGCGATCGCCAAAAGGGGATTTTAATCTATGGCATTTAGACGGTGGCGAACATATTTTCAAGTCAATTCCGGCTTGTCAGTTTAGTGTGTTTGAGTCAGTTGAAGGCGGGGAGACTCAAGCTTATGCGATGTGTTGTGAGGAAGAAACCTCTCCCCCAACCCCTCTCCTACAAGGAGAGGGGAGCCAGACGAGAAGAGGGAAGACAGACGAGGAGAAGGGAGCCAGACAAGAAGAGGGGGGTCGGAGTTTATCGAGGTGGAATTGGTATCCTAAAGAGAAAGGAGTTTATTCTGCGCTATATCCTCGGAGTTGGTATGAGTACCAAGAAGTTTTTGCCTCTGAGTTGACTTGTGAGCAGTTTTCACCGATTTGGAAAGAAAATTATCAAGAAACAAGTTATCCCGTAGCAATCTTTGATTGGACAGCCCATAATCCGACAGATAAGCCAATTACGCTCAGTATTATGCTGACATGGCAAAATACAGTCGGTTGGTTTACTAATGCGATCGCATCTCCTAAAGTGAAAGTTAGAGATGATGGCAGTCCTGAATATGAGTATCAACCGAAATGGGGTGATAGTACAGGCAATTATAATCAGTGGATACAGGATGATTATCGAGTTGGTTGTTTACTAAATCGTGTCCAACCCCATAGTGAAATTCAAGAAGGAGAAGGTCAAATCGCGATCGCAACTACCTACAATCCTGCTGTAGAAGTATTTTACCTGAGTCGCTGGAATCCGAGTGGAGATGGTAGTGAAGTCTGGGATTCCTTTGCTGCTGATGGTTCTTTACCCGATAAACAAGATGAAACTCCTGCTGATCCTGGGGAACAAATTGCTTGCGCGATCGCGGTTCGGGTTACTATTGCACCAGGTAAAACCAAGAAAATACCTTTTATTTTGGCTTGGGACTTCCCCGTGACCGAATTTGCCCAAGGAATCAATTATTATCGCCGTTATACCGACTTTTTCGGACGTACAGGTAATAATGCCTGGAGTATTGTCAGGACAGCTTTAAAACATAGTGATTGGTGGCGAGAACAAATAGAAGCATGGCAAAAACCCATCTTAGATCGCTCAGATTTACCAGATTGGTTTAAAATGGCTCTGTTCAATGAGCTTTACTTACTTTCCCAAGGTGGCACCCTTTGGAGTGCGGCTACAGAAAGCGATCCTGTAGGACAATTTGGGGTTTGCGAATGCATGGACTACCGTTGGTATGAAAGTCTCGACGTGCGCTTATACGGTTCTTTTGGATTAATGATGTTATGGTCAAAGCTTGATAAAGCTGTATTAGAAGCATTCGCGAGAGCTATCCCAAAAAGTGACGATAAACCAAGAATTATCGGCTATAACGGTGCAACAGCAATTAGAAAGGCAGCAGGTGCCACACCTCACGATCTTGGCGCACCCAACGAACATCCTTGGGAAGCGACTAACTACACCTCCTATCAAGATTGCAACCAGTGGAAGGATTTATCCAGTGATTTTGTCTTGCAGGTATATCGAGATTATCTCTTTACCAAAGGGAAGAATACTGAGTTTCTTTGGGAATGCTGGGATAGTGTGGTTTGCACCTTGGCATATTTAAAGAAATTTGATCAAGATAATGATGGTATTCCCGAAAACTCTGGCGCACCAGATCAGACTTTTGATGACTGGCGATTACAGGGAATTAGCGCCTATTGCGGTGGTTTATGGATAGCTGCGTTAGAAGCGGCAATCAAAATCGGAGAGATTTTAATGGCTAATCCGCCGATGAATCCTAACTTGCAACCCGCAGATTTTCCTCAAGGTATTGAAGAGCAAATTAGTAATTACAGAAAATGGTTGCAACAATCCCGCGAACTTTATCATGATACTCTCTGGAATGGGGAATATTACCGTCTCGATAGTAAGAGTAATTCTGATGTTGTGATGGCAGATCAACTCTGCGGACAATTTTACGCCAGACTTTTAGGCTTACCTGATGCGGTAGAAAATCAATATGCTGAATCTGCGTTAAGAAAAGTGTATGATGCTTGTTTCCTCAAGTTTCATAATGGGGAATTTGGTGCAGCGAATGGGGTTTTACCTGATGGTAGTGCAGTGAATCCTGATGATACTCATCCGCTGGAAGTTTGGACGGGAATTAATTTTGGCTTGGCTGCTTTTCTAGTACAAATGGGTATGAAAGATGAAGCTTTTAAGTTAACAGAAACTGTGGTTAAACAAGTGTATGAAAATGGTTTACAGTTTCGTACTCCTGAAGCGATTACTGCTGTTGGTACTTTTCGGGCTAGTCATTATTTAAGAGCGATGGCTATTTGGGGAGTTTATGGAGTTCTGACAAATTGGGAATAATATCACGCAGAGGCGTTTATCCAGAGCACCAATCTGTTTACCCAGCTCCGTGTTCTGGGGACAAGCCCAGCTCCGTGTTCTGGGCAGAGACGAAGAGTAATTAATGAGTAGTAAGAGAGCAAATTATTTATCTTTTTTTTGATACTCTACAAAAACATACTTCATTACTAATGGTTGCAACGTAAAAACACTTTTATTCAATAAGGAATTAACTTCAATAAGAGATCGCTTTTTGAGAAATATCAAAGCTTGAGTCAATTCTGAGAAATGTACTGTCGGTTTAACCTCTTGTTGTATTTGATTAAAAGTAAGTGGTTTTTGCGCCATTGCTAGAGAGAACATAATATTTTTTTCTGAGGTAGATAAACGTTTAAACTGCCGCTCTAATTTTTCTGTAAAAGCTGTAGGTAAGATAACATCTAGCTCTGTATTTTGTTCCAGAAATTCAGTTACATTGCCACCAAATATTTCTTTGATAATTGCACAAATCATTTTTAAGATTAAAGGATTGCCACAATAGCGTTTAATTATTTTTGACCAAGAGACGCAGTTAGGCAGCCCTTCTTGCCTCAAGATTCCACTAGAAGCTTCTCCCAAGCTTCCTATTGTTAATGATTTACACTTATTATTGTGTAATAGTAAAAAATCGATTGGTTCTTCTTGGCTGGTTACAACCAGGCAGCTTTGATGATGTTGTTCTGCTATTATTCTAAAAAATTGACTGTAGTTAATGTAATTTTCTTGATGAAAACTTGCTGAGTTATCGACTTCGAAAATCACTTCTAACCCATCAAGAATTACGAGACAACGATAGGCAAACAAATATTTCATTAATAGAAAAATTTTTTGGTTGACTGTTACTGGTAAATCAGTTTCGCGATCGCCAATAAAAACCTCCAGTAAGCTATTTATAAGTGTTGAAAAAGAAAAATATTGGCCGATATTTCTCCAAATTACATAGTCAAACTTAGGGTTGATTTTTTGAACTAACTTAGCTGCTATTGTAGTTTTACCTATTCCAGTCAAGCCTGATAATAATACCAGACGATACTGCTGCTCAACAATCCATTGTTCTAATTGTTGCAATTCATTTTCTCTGCCATAAAAACTATAAATATCTGGTTTTTCTGACAAATCTTGATGTGATTTTAATTTTTTATATCCTGCTTCTTCTAACCACTTTGCTATATCTCTCCAATTTTTTAAAGTATTTGAATCTCGCTCTGTTAAAGTTTCGATGTATCGATATAACCCCTTAGTTAATTCAACACTTAGAGAACCAGATGTCCAATAAATTTTAGCAGCTATTTGTTGAGGAGAATAACCACATAATAAGCCACGAAGAATTGTTTTTTCAATAGCAGTAAATTCAACTTTTCTGACTGCACCAATCTGTTTGATTTTAGTGAGATTTTTATATAAAATATCTACATCCCAACTATCGCGTGCTTCTGAAAATAAATCATTGATCAATTCTCTATTTTTACAATGTAGTTTGTTCATATTTAAAACCAGTCCTTTGAGTAAAAAAAACTATGCTTACATCAAAACAAAATCTGTAAGTTAAGCAAGTGCATCTACGTAAATAAGTCACCAATCTACATAAGTTTTTCTACGAAAAGATTGTCGATATTATGCAAATTACTAATTTTTCTTTACTAATATTTATATGTTGTAAACTTTATTGTTTAAGAAGACACCTTAAACGAGAAAAACAAACATTTATAGAAGACTTAACTACTGCCTCTCTTGTCAGGCTAAAAGTAAATAATCTAATCAAAAACCAGTAGTCCCTACAGAACAGTGTAGATAGAAAATTTACGAGCATTTTCAGTAATTATCGAATCTTGCCATAAAAACGGTGAAAATTTTGACCCAACGCTCTCTTCCATTCCAAGATGTTTCTGCCATCTTGTTCCAAGGCATCAGAAATTTGTTCTGTACTTAAACCATAAGTATATATCTTTGTCGTTTTAACCTATTCTTAAAAACTGTCATGATATCAGTAGCCCTGCGGTGCGACTACGATGAGTAAAACTCATCTAGCCGTGAGATCCCAGCGAGGTTATCTTGGAGGACATTCCCTTGCCCAGAACACGGAGCTGGGCTTGTCCCCAGAACACGGAGCTGGGTAAACAGATCGGTGCTCTGGATAAACGTCTTACGCCGCCCTAAAGGATACCGCTCCGCATAACGCGGGCTTCCTCCGCTTCCTCGCTTTGACCGAGAGGGGTGCCGCCCTAAAGGATACCCCTTCGGATAAGGTTTCCTCGGCTTACCCAATCGAGGTGTTGGGAATGCTGAGCAAGAAAGGGAACGCACACCGAGAGGGAACCTCGGTTAAGGAACGCGCGAGTGTTGACTAAATAAAGAAGAATATGCCGTTTCTGAAAAATTATGCTCTTCGATGTGACGGTAAAGTCTCTGTCGTCTTTTAGCTTCTTTTTTGACTGGGTAGGTTCTATCTTTAGTGATGAAATTGCCTTGTTCCAAGTAATAAGGGCAATTCCGACAAGGACAAAAAGCGCGCCGCCGGCACTGTCCTAAAGGATACCGCTGCCCCTGCGGGTAGAGCAGACCCTTCGGGTAGAGCTCCGCAAGCGCAAGCGCATAAGGTAACCTCAGCGTAAGGACGGAGCAAGGACGAGGAAACTGTGGGGGGAACCAGTTTTGGGTCGTAAGCAGAATCTGGCATCCAGTTATAGCGATTCCTTTCTCATGACAATATTCTACTTTAACTGCTTCAAGATCTTTTATCCTTACCTACACTGTTTTGTAGAGACTACAAAAAAACCTAATCAACTCCTAATGAAGATTAGGTACATAGCTTCTAAGGTGGTTGTTAACTTAAATATAGATACCAAACAGAAGAATAATTGAAAGTTTAGTTGACTACGATCATTCTCTAGTTTGGCAACAAAAATTGGAAGCCCAAAATTAGTTTCAAATCTTGTTAGTTACTTTAACTGAAGGAGAAAAATTATGTCAAACATCGACAGTATTCTTGCTCGGAAAGATGAAGATTCTTTGATAATTGAATTGTCCGATGCCAATATGGAAAGCATCACCGGCGGAGTTTTAGATCCTTTTGCCTTTAAACCTCAAGTAGGGGTACAACCTACATTTCAAGGCAATGGAGCTGCGATAGGTGGACCTTTTAGCGTGACAAGTGGTTCCCCTATCGTACAACCCCAATTTGCAATTCCTAGTCAAAATTCCTTGCTTCAATAGCTGATAACGAATTGGCGTTGCTGATTTGATAATTATGAGATAGAGAGAAAATTTAAGCTTTGATTGAATTGAGCTATCACACCTTCGGCAACGCTCACCATTAAAAACGTCAATACAGTTACCAGACATAATAATAATTGAAAGTTTAGCTGACGGCAATCATTCT
>JASJDR010000082.1 GCA_030065615.1 Xenococcus sp. MO_188.B8
CTATTTGAGCGCCATCAGTTAAAGAAAGGTTAGTTGTAGCGAGCTCTACATTGCCTCCGTTGCCTGTAGCACTCTTACGAACTCTGGCAAAGATCCCACTGGGGTCTCCATCAAAAGATATGCTATCTGTAGCAATAATTATGATGTTCCCGGCATCACCTTGTCCTCGAGTATCAGAACTAAGTACCGAACCATTACTAAGAGAAACGGAATTAGCATTAATTTCTACTGTACCGGCATCTCCTCTTCCTCCAGTATTAGTATTTAAAGAGGCACCATTAGCCAGAGCAAGAGAGTCAGTTGTTATATTAATGTTACCTGCATTACCTACCCCTGACGAGAATACTGCACTTCTGATTCCACTTGCAGGTCCATCAAGCAAGATATTAGAAGCTTTAATGGTTACATTGCCAGCATTTCCATTGCCATTGGTATCGTTTACTATTTGATTGGTTTCAGCTAAAGAAAGGTTAGTTGTAGTGATATTGACATCGCCTCCGTTGCCTGTAGCTCCCTCACTAACTCTGGCAAAGATACCACTGCCAAATCCATCACTGCCTACGCCACTAAAAGAAATGCTCTCGGTGGCATTAATTATGATGTTCCCGGCATTACCTTGTCCTCCAGTACCAGAAAGAAATTCCGAACCACCACTTAGAAAAACGGAATTAGCATTAATTTCAATTCTACCTGCGTTACCCTGTCCGTCACGGTCAATATTAGTCCTCAAGACGGTATCATTAGCCAGAGAAAGAGAGTCAGTTGTTATCTGAATGCTACCTGCATTACCTATTCCTGTAGATGCCACGCTACTTCTAATTTCACTTCCATCAAGAACTATATTGTTAGCATTAATAGTGATGTTCCCCCCATCTCCCTCTCCTTGAGCGCCGGCGAGTATATTACCTCTATTAAAAGAAAGAGTTTCTGTAGTGATATTGACATCGCCTCCTGTACCTGTAGCTTCCTGACGAACTCTGGCCAGGATACGACTGCCAAATCCATCACTGCCTACGCCACTAAAAGAAATGCTCTCGGTGGCATTAATTATTATGTTCCCTGCATCACCTTGTCCTTCGGGATTTATATCAGAACTAAGTGCTGAACCATTACTAAGAGAAACGGAATTAGCAGTAATGTTAATGTCACCACCCTGACCTTCACCCAAGGATCTCACTTCATTGGAAATTTCGCTTCCATCAAGGGAAATATTATCGGTAGCATTAATGGTAATGTCTCCTGCCTGTGCTGTCGAAGAGCCAGAATCTCTTGCTATTCCTGCTAAGAAAAAACTTCCACCGATTTCTCCCTCAGAAAGCTCAACATTGCGAGCATTAACAGTAATACTACCCCCACCTCCCGCTCTAACACTTACAAAAGCATTATTAGTAAAAGTAACATCGGCTCTTTCTATTCCATCAGGAAAACTCAAACTACCATTTTCGTTGATGGTAACTATTCCCGCTTCGGATAAACCTCCTAAGTCAACCCTGCCTCTCCGTGCAATCAGCCCAATATTTTCAAAATTAATATCGCCACCAACTAAAGTTAAATTAGCTCCTGGTGGTACTTCTAAAATAACAGAACCAGTATCAAATCGATTAGTAATTGGTGCAGGTTCATCCCTAAAACCTAAACCAATCGGCGCATTGATAGTCAGTAAAGGAGGATTATCTAAATCCGTAGCACTAAATTCTCCATCAGGAAACAAAAGACTATCGGCAGTACTTCCCAAAAATGAACCACCGATATCTAGCCTTGCCCCTGAACCAAAAAGAATTCCTGCCGGATTAAGCAAAAATAAATTAGCACTGCCATTAGCACGAATCAAACCATCGATATTGGATATATTCCCTCCTGTAACTCTGGACAAAATATTCGCTATATCTGCGGCATTATTAAAAAATGCCGAACCCCCGTTAGGTACGGAAAAATCTTGAAAACTATGAAATAGATTGCTCCCAGCACGGTTTCCTTCTTGGATAGTAAAATCATTTCCGCTAACATCAACTCTAGTGTTGGTAGTGCCATCGGGTGTGACTTGTGACCTAGCTGGTTTTAAGAAAATACCTTGACTAAGAGTCAAGAAATTTAGAGATAGTAGTAGCGATAATCTCTGTTTTATCATGATAGTGCTCAACTATTGCGATAGTTTAGTTGAGGGTAATAATACAAGTATTATAGTGTTATCAATAGGTAGCGTTGAATAGTTTTTACATAAATTAACTGAGTTTAAGGTCAACTAGAGATAGTATTTCTTGTTACAAAAATAGGAGTTAATCTTCTCAAGCTAATGTGTAAAATAAGCGTCAAAAATATCAGAAACTGGAGATATATTTTCCATGAATTAGACTTTTGTCGAGAGTGAAAAATGGAGTTTTTTCTCATTCCCTACTAGTTACGCTTTTAAATAGATAATTTTAGTTTAAAATTGGCGATCGCATTCCCAAATATCATTCCTGGGCGGGCAGATTTCCAACCCATTCCTCCTCGAGATAATTAGTTTATTTTTACATATATATCCCCAAAAATCCTGATATTGCTTATTATTTCTAAAGTTATAAAACTTACTCTAAAATTACTACCAGTAGCTTTGGCATTTATATTTATGTAGTTAACTACATATTGAACTATATAATTGGTTTTACAATTGTAGTTTTTGTCCTGTACCAAACAGATGTTAAGAATTGATCTATTTAGAAGCTGGTTTTCCTCCTGGTGTAGTCAATATTCTCTCTGGTTATGGACCCACCGCTGGAGCAGCGATCGCAAGTCATATGGATATCGATAAGGTAGCCTTTACTGGTTCGACCGAGGTGAGACACCTCATTATGGAAGCTGGTGCCAAGAGCAACCTCAAGCGCATCACTCTTGAATTAGGTGGCAAGAGTCCCAATATTGTTTTTGCTGATGCCGATCTCGATACAGCTATAGAGGGAGCTCACCATGCCCTGTTCTTTAACCAAGGTCAATGCTGCAATGCCGGTTCACGACTGTTTGTGGAAGAGAAATGTTATGACGAATTTGTAGCTAAGTCCGTAGCACAAGCCCAGCAACGCAAGGTTGGCGATCCCTTTGCTCCCGATACCCAACAAGGCCCCCAAGTAGACCAAGATCAGTTCGATAAAGTAATGAGCTACATCGAATCGGGAATGCGTCAAGGGGCAAGAATGTTATGTGGTGGTCAACGGTTTGGCGATCACGGCTATTTTATCGAGCCAACAGTTTTCGCTGATGTCCAAGATAAAATGAAAATCGCTCAGGAGGAAATTTTTGGCCCTGTAATGAGCATTATTAAGTTTAAAGACATCGATGAACTAATTGAGCGAGCCAACAAAACTATTTACGGTTTAGCAGCAGGAGTATGGACTAAAGATATTTCTAAAGCTCATGCGATCGCTCATAATGTCCGTGCAGGTACTGTTTGGATCAATTGCTATCATGCCTTTGATATTGCGGCACCCTTTGGTGGGTTCAAACAATCGGGAATGGGTCGTGAACTAGGGGAGTATGGCTTACAGCAGTATACGGAAGTTAAGACAGTGACAGTGAAATTGTAAGCATAGCGATCGCCCAAGTGCCGATGGCAAATATTTGATTTTGGGACACTGTGAAGGGATTTGATCTCTCCAGTAATGAAGTAATTGAGGGTCTTATCCCATAGTATGCGACCCGCGAAGGTCTTCGCGGGTCAGTTCAGTTGAATTAATACCGAATTAAATAATGTTCATGACAGATCATGATGGTAGGGGCATTAGCCAATCGCTCCTACAGAATTAAATATTGCATTCTTATTTTAAAAGGACTTTTAACTTTTGATATGCGCTTGCGAAGCTCTACCCGCAGGGGCAGCGGTATCCTTTAGGGCTTTTGACTTTTGACTTCCGCGCAGCGGCACTAGTTAGTGCATATTTTGAATTTAATGATCATAACTTAATAACAGAATTTGATTTTTCTCTGAATTTATGAGGTCTTGATCTATGACTAGCAAAAACTTAGCGCCCAAGACTTCTAACAAAGTTGATACCCGTTTCAGCTTAGTTAATAACCTTTTACAGTATCCTAGTCAAGTAGCTAATATTTTGCAGGAAAATGAAGAGATTATTGATTACGATCTGGTTCAGCTGCTAGAAAACATCTCTGAATACATGACAAAACAAAATCGCACTAGTACTGCTAATTTCTTAATAAATGTCACCGAGCAGATTCAACATTATCTGAATTATCAGTGCTCTATGAGCCAAGCTGAAGCGAAAATTTCTGTAACATAAATTTAAAAGAATAATTTCAGCATTGTTAAGTAGCTAGGCAGAATTAAATAAAATTGGACAACTTCTTCGGTGATTTCCCAAAATATTTTCACCAGGTTTTAATTCGATTCATCATTCACGAAGTCAGAGGAAGTTCCGCCGTCTTCAGGCGGGGTCTCTCTGACCTGTAGGGGCGCATCGCGATGCGCCCCTACGTCGCAACTCGCGCGTTCCCTCTCTTGGTCAGCATTCCCTTGCCCAGAACACGGAGCTAGGCTTGTCCCCAGAACACGGAGCTGGGTAAACAGATCGGTGCTCTGGATAAACCCAGAACACGAAGCTGGGCAAGCGCCTTTCGGCGGCGCGGGGTCGAGCCCTTCGGGCGGGAATGGGGCTCAAATCAAACAGGATTAACTAGTGATACGAATTCATCAATCACTGAAAGCCCCCATCCCGGAGCTACGCAAGCGTCAATGGTATGTTCTTTGCTAGAAATCACCTTAGCTTATGATAAGCCAGTATTAGTATTTTTTTTGCCTGTAGCTAGTTCCACTTTAATAATTTTGCCACCCATTTTCATGATTCTCTGTTGTTCACGAAACCAGTTGTCGTAAGGAACTAATTTAGTAAAGTAAGTATTTTGTAATTCCCGTTGGGTGCGAATTCTAGTTTGACTAGGAACGCAAGCTGTAATTTTAAATAGACGCATAAGTTGATTTCTCCTGAATATTAGTTGTTGAAAACCAAAATTCGGGAGTCCAAAGTCAATACTAGATCGTTAAAACCTTTTTTCTCTTCCGCGCTCGAAAGACTAAGCTCATAAGAACTAGCACTCACTCTAGACATCCCGAATTGGGTGTTTGCTGTGACGGCAAACCGTTGATTCTCTTGGGTTAAGTCATTAACTTAAGCCAGAGCAAATATAGTCAAGATAAACGCCCATTTCTTTACCAGCAGCGTCACCAACTAAACCAGCAGTAACTTCTTTCATTGCTTGGATAGCTTGAACTGTAGTTCCAGCAGGAACTCCCAAAGAACTGTAAGTTTCTTTTAAGCCATTGAGCACACGCTCATCAAGAATGGAAGGATCGCCAGCTAGCATAGCATAGGTTGCATAGCGTAGATAGTAGTCCATATCACGAATACAAGCAGCATAGCGACGAGTAGTATACATATTACCACCAGGACGAGTGGTGTCAGTATAAAGTAGGGATTTAGCTACCGCATCTCTGACAATTGCAGCAGCGTTAGCGCTAATGGCATTAGCAGCACGAACTCTGAGTTCTCCAGTTTGGAAATAAGCTTTGAGCTTTTCTAAGGCGGAGCCATCCAAATACTGACCCTGTACGTCAGCTGAGTTAATAACAGAAGTAATTGCGTCTTGCATAATTTAATTTCCTTAATCTTGCCTAGTCTGATTATCTTTTAGTATCGAAGAAAAATGCGACATCTCTAGATGACTATCAAGGATCTCTAATTCTAGAGTAATCCTCCGATAACATAGTCAAAGTAAGAAGCAGCTTCAGTGGCATCTTCTCCAGACATCAAAGAAGAAGCCGCATTCTTCATCTCACGAACCCCTTGAGCTACTGCTTCAATAGGAGTTCCTAGAGATTTGTACATTTCTTTAGCGCCTACTAAACCAATCTCTTCAATAGGAGTAACATCGCCAGATACGATACCGTAGGTTACAAGTCTTAGATAGTAGTCTAAGTCTCTGAGGCAAGTAGCAGTCATTTCTTCACCGTAAGCATTACCGCCAGGAGAAACAACGTCGGGACGTCTTTGAAACAAAGAGTCTCCTGCTTCTTTAATAATGCGCTCGCGGGATTCAGTAAGCACTTGGGCAATACGTAGACGGCTTTCACCAGAAGAAACAAATGCTTTGATTCTTTCTAATTCACCTGGGCTCAAATAACGAGCTTCAGCGTCAGCACTCACGATGGATTTCGTGACAATACTCATCGATGGATTCCTCCAAAAAAAGTTAAATCAGATTTTTAGGGATTAAGCTCCCCTAGAAAGAGAGGATCATAATCTCTTTATGGGAAAAAATTAGAGCTATCTTACTCTACTTTACAATGGGAAGTGCCTGTTACTACTGCAAGTCAGATGTTAAATCTGATTTAGCAGAATTCTGGTTAGAAAAACATTTACAACCAAAAGTAAGCTACTTCAGAATCTTTAACCCTTGGCGAGTCAAGCTATGTAGAGCAGAGAGATACTCTTGAAATATCACTTGATTTTTATTCTCGAGCTACAGAATAGTATTGCAGCTTGTTAAACCAAGAGTTACAAATATGGGGTCTTACTTAACAAACTTTTACATTAAATTTAATCTTAGCGGGAGCTTGTTCAACATGCTTGAGCAGAGTAGATTGCGATCGCCTTAAACAAGAAAAATATCTAGTCAAGGCGATTACCTTCAGAGATAACAGAACAAATGAACTAACCCCTAGATGTTGAATTTAGCTGGGGGAAAGCTAGGCACAACTATGTCATTATTCTGCTTTGTTAGGGTATTGTACAACTTCTCTGTGTTGGGGAAATTAGCTGCTGGTAAAGTGGGAAAACGACGATAAGGCACTGTATCTTCGCCAAATGCTTGCAGATATTCCATACTCTCGACTAGAGAATCGATAAAAGCTCTAATGCCCTGAGTTGCCAGGATCTGGTTGTATTTTTGAATTTCTCTTTGCGTCAAAGGCGCTCGTCCGAGAAAATGCTTAGTCCCCAATTCAATTACTTTAGTATTGGGATAGGGAGCATAAAATTCTTTGAGATAAAGATTGGAACAACCTAAACCTTGAATGAATTCTTTAACCGTAATTTCACCGTTGCTGAGCCTACTCTGCAAAGAGGTAAATTCCCGCTTGATAGTAAAGGGCGCTAAATCTCGTTCAAAAATTTGTCTGTATGCAGCACTAATGACATTTTCTACTGCTACCTTGTCACTGAGATCAGTAAGCTTGAATTGCTTAGTTTGATATCTTTGAACGTTAACACCTTGATTAACCCGGAATTTAATATCAGGTTCGGTACGAATCTTGGTAATGGCACCCAACTCGATGAAACGAGGTGTAAGTTTTTTGTCAACCTTAACATTGAAGTCTCCTTCGGTAACCCTACCAGGTCTGTGGGAGCGTAATTGCAAGCCTCCTGGAGTTAGATAACGTTCGTAGGGAACTTTGTCCTCCCCAAATGCCTCAGCATATTCTGAGCTATCAATCAGTGCATCAACTAAACCATATAACCCTGTTTTAGAAGCGATATCGAAATAGCGGTTCATTTCCTGACGACCATAGGTCGGACGACCTAGAAGACGACGATGAATATATTCGATCGCTTTTACCACATAAAAGGGAGTCCAATAAGTATTACGGAAGACGTCAGTTTTTGCCAGCATCCTTACGAATTCCCGAACGGTAATTTCTCGCTCAGCAACTTGGGTTTCTCCTTCTAATAATCGCTGTCCTTCATAAACACTACGACCGAAAACCTGCTGGTAACAGGCATTAATAATTGCCTTTGCCGAAGAGCCGTTAGTATCACTTTCATAGGAGAAGACTTGTGCTCCTAAAGAACCAGGGGTTTTGTTTCTGGCAGTGGGATTACTAATTTGGTTATTAATCGCCGGTCCACGATGGATTAGCAATCGCTTGGTGTCCTTATTAAAAGGCGCAGGTGAAGAACTCGGTTTTCGAGTTTCTTGCGGGAAAATTGCCCCAAATCTAATTTCTAAAGGATCATTGCCTGAACCATAAACATGTTGATCTGGTAAAGGTTGCTCATATTTAGCAAAGGTAGTTAAAAATTCTGGCAGTTTGCGGAAAGGAGCACTGTAGTTAAAGAGGTTTTGTTGCATTCCCCAGTTACGACATTCTTGAGCTTCTTGTCCCAAACCACGAATGTAGGGAACAGTCTCTTCTCCGAAATAATCAGCATATTCTTGGGAATCTACCAAAGCATCGACTAATGCAGCTAATCCACCATCGGAAACCATCGCAAAATAGCTTTGCACTTCTTCGCGCGAAGAAGGACCTCTGCCTAAAATATGACGAAATGCCAATTCTAAAGCACGGCTATTGATAAATGGTTCAAAAAATTGTTTGCGATAAATAGGAGTTTTGCAGAGGCGTCGCACGAACTCCTTCATGGAGATAGTACAGTTTTTCACCTGGGATTCCAAGTAAGAAACTGAGTAACCGTAGGCTTTAGTAATATCTCGTTCAAAAATTTGCCGATAGGCTGCTTTAATCACAGATCGCTTTTCGGATTCTGATAGCCCTGGCTTCATGACAAATTTTTGTCTTCTTTCAGCTGCGTTAAAGTAGCTTTGAGGTAATTGTAAACCCTGTTGATCGCTAGAAGGACGTTGCCGTAATTTGTCAGAAGGTGTGGCCGCTTTGAATTCTGTCAACAGAATATCAAAGTATTGAGTCACAATTTCCTTGGCTTCTTCATCGCGACGGAAATAGCGGATGGAAGCTGCTCGCATTTCTTGCAAGGCAACAATTGTCGCGTCAGTAGAACAGGCATTTTCGATAACTTCTCGCAGTCCTCGAACATTGACGACTAAGATGTTGGGATCACCGGCTACAATTGCATAGGTAGTATAACGCAAAAACCAGGATAAGTCTCGCAGTGATTTTTGCATATTGCTCGGACCATATTTGAGCACGCTAATAGGTCGAAACCCAGGAGGAACTGGTCCAGTACTGACAAATAGCGAGCTAAAGCCCCCAAATAATCCGCCTTCCCCTTCTGAGCTCACTTCAACATAGGTTGCAAGGTCATCGGCTCCGGCGACTCCAGCGGTTGCCATTGCTGGCTCTTCTACGGGGGGTCTTTCTAGATAGGTGAGGGGTGAGCCTCCCGTAAAAATACGATTGGCTGCGCGGGATACTATGAGTTCTGAATTATTGGTTAAAACCTGAGCTATTGCTAGTCTCTTGGCACCTGATTTAAAATACGCTGTTAATTCATTTAATTCGCCTCGTTCTGGAAAGCGGTCTTGCTGTTCCGCTTGTAATATCGTCGAAACCGCTACGGTTTGATAAAGTTGAGGACGGGCTAATGAACTGCCACCACTTGCCGTTACAGTCATTGGATTTTATTTATGCTTTTACTTATAGTTCAGCTTTTAGAGTAAAACTTTTCGGGCTTCGGTAGGCAATTTGTTAAGAAGTGTGTACTTTCCTGTAATTGTTCATTTATCTAATCTAAGCTGGAGTAACCGCTTTCTTAACTTGTAGTATCATTCCTGTTGATGAGAAATCAGATTCTATTCTAAACCCCTGCAATCGTCTTTGTTTGAGAATTTATTTACAATCAAAGTACCAAATTATATGATCTAGCTTGTGATCTAATGTGATCTAAGACGTCTAATATCCTAATAGATCCTCTTTAAATAACGCGCCCCTAATTGCTAAATTCCTTTTACAATCAAGGTAAGTGATATGTAAAGAAATTTTAAGAAGCTAGGGATATGAAACGGATTGTCTTGATTGCGGGGTTTGAATCTTTTAACGCTAACTTGTATCGTCAAGCTGCTCAGATGGCTACAGCGAGATGTCAGGAGTTGCAAGTTACTATATTCAGCGATCGCGATATTAGCACTAATCCTGATACCGTAGCAAACGCCTTAGCTAAAGCAGATGTCTTTTTTGCCAGTTTGGTCTTTGACTATGATCAAGTTATCTGGTTACGCGAAAGAGTAGAAGAAATTCCAATTCGTTTAGTATTCGAGTCAGCGTTAGAGTTAATGAGTCTGACTCGCTTGGGTAAATTTGTAATTGGTGACAAACCGAAAGGAATGCCCAAGCCGGTAAAATTTATTCTGAGTAAGTTTACTAATAGTCGTGAAGAAGATAAACTTGCTGGCTATATTAGCTTTTTAAAAACTGGCCCTAAATTACTTAAATATATACCAGCGAAGAAAGTACAAGATTTACGCAATTGGTTAATTATTTATGGTTACTGGAATGCGGGAGGAACGGAAAATGTTGCCTCGATGTGTTGGACTTTAGCCGAAAAATATTTAGGTTTAAAAGTTGGAGAAATACCGCCAACTATCGAAACTCCTAACATGGGGTTATTGCATCCTGATTATCAAGGATATTTTACTTCACCTCAAGATTATTTAACTTGGTATAAAAAACATCTAGGGACATATTACGCTACTTCTTTAGTTCGCCAAAAGCCTATTGTTGGTATCTTACTATATCGTAAACATGTAATTACCAAACAACCCTATATTCCGCAATTAATTAAACATTTTGAACAGGAAGAATTAATCCCTTTACCGATTTTTATTAACGGAGTAGAAGGTCATGTTGCAGTTAGAGACTGGATGACAACTAACTATGAACAAGAACAGATCAAACAGGGAAATAAAGAAACTCTTTCCCTAAGCGAAGATGCTGTAAAAGTTAATGCCATTGTCTCGACTATTGGCTTTCCTTTAGTAGGAGGGCCAGCGGGTTCTATGGAAGCAGGCAGACAAGTAGAAGTTGCCAAAAGAATACTGTCTGCCAAAAATGTTCCTTATATAGTGTCTGCTCCTTTACTAATTCAAGATATTCATTCCTGGACAAGAAAAGGAATCGGTGGTTTGCAAAGTGTAGTTTTATATTCTCTGCCAGAATTAGACGGCGCGATCGATACTGTACCTTTAGGAGGCTTAGTCGGCGAAGATATTTATGTGATTCCTGAAAGATTACATCGCTTAACAGGAAGACTCAAAAACTGGATAAAACTAAGGCAAACTCCTGCAAAAGATCGCAAAATTGCTATTATTTTATATGGCTTTCCTCCTGGTTATGGGGCAACAGGCACAGCAGCACTATTAAATGTCCCCAAAAGTTTATTGAAACTTCTCAAGGCATTACAAGAACAAGGCTACAATGTCGGAGATTTACCTGAAGATGGCGAAACAATAATTAAACAAGTTCAAGAAGCTGATGATTTTAATCCTCTTCTTAATAAAGGTAAACAGGTAGGAGCCTCTATTAACGTTAAAACCCTAGAAAAATCTCTCGGTTATCTTCTCACTTCTCGCATTGAAAAACAATGGAAATCTTTAACAGGGACAGGAATTAAAACCTACGGTGATGAATTTCATATTGGAGGAATTGAGTTAGGAAATATCTGGATTGGGGTGCAACCTCCATTAGGCATTGCAGGCGATCCGATGCGATTAATGTTTGAAAAGGATTTAACTCCCCATCCCCAATATGCAGCTTACTACAAATGGCTACAAAATGATTATCAAGCTGATGCGATCGTTCATTTTGGAATGCATGGCACTGTAGAATGGTTGCCTGGTTCTCCTTTGGGTAATACTGGTTATTCTTGGTCGGATATTTTATTAGGTAATCTTCCCAATTTATACATCTATGCTGCTAACAATCCTTCGGAATCTATCTTGGCAAAAAGAAGAGGTTATGGTGTATTAATTTCCCATAATGTACCACCTTATGGTCGCGCAGGATTGTATAAGGAGTTGATTACTTTGCGGGAATTAATTGCTGAATATCGCGAAGACACAGAAAAAAATTCTGCGTTACGGGATGTTATTTGTCAGAAAATTATTGATACTGGTTTAGAGCGAGATTGTAAGTTTACTGAAGGGGAAAAGCAAGGAATAGCTTTTACTTTTGAAAATAGTAAGTTGTTTAGTAAGAAGATAATAAATGACTATTTTGTTGAGGTTTATGAGTATTTGCAAATATTGGAGCAAAGGTTATTTTCTTCTGGATTACATGTTTTAGGAGAAGCGCCAAATGAGGAGAGTTTGAAGTCTTACCTTGACGCCTATTTTGAGGAGGATTTATCGGAAGAGTTAATTGATGGGATTGTCTCACGCAAAGAAGTTTACCCAGAACACGGAGCTGGGCAAGTCCCAGATTCGGTTCTCTGGGCAAAGGCGCAAAGGGATTTAGAAAATGATTCTGTGTTGTTACATAAATTTAATGAAGGAGAAAGAGTTAGGGATCTATTGTCGCAAAATACTGATGAGCTGACTAATCTAGTTCGAGGTTTGAATGGGGAATATATTCCTCCTGCGCCTGGGGGGGATTTGTTAAGAGATGGTGCGGGAGTTTTACCTACGGGAAGAAATATTCACGCTTTAGATCCTTATCGGATGCCTTCTCCTGGTGCTTATGAAAGAGGAAAAGAAATTGCTAAGAAAATTATTAGCGAACATCTCGAAGAAAAGGGGAGTTATCCTGAAACTGTAGCGGTAATGTTATGGGGTTTGGATGCGATTAAGACTAAGGGAGAATCATTAGGAATCTTATTAGAGTTAGTTGGAGCAGAACCTGTCAAGGAAGGTACGGGAAGAATTGTTCGTTACGAATTAAAGTCTGTCAAAGATTTGGGTCATCCTCGTATCGATGTTTTGGCAAATCTTTCAGGGATTTTCCGTGATACTTTCGTCAATATTATCGAGCTATTAGATGATTTATTCCAACGTGCAGCAGAAGCAGATGAATCACCAGAAGATAATTTTATCCGCAAACATTATTTAACTTTAAAAGAACAAGGTGTAGATAATGCTTCAGCCAGATTATTTTCTAACCCTGCTGGTGATTTTGGCTCACTGGTTAACGATCAAGTTGTCGATAGTAATTGGGAATCTGGTGACGAATTAGCTAATACTTGGACAAAACGTAATAGCTTTAGTTATGGCAGAAAAGATAAGGGTCAAGCTAGACCAGAAGTTTTACAACAATTACTCAAAACTAGTAACAGAATTGTTCAAGAAATTGACTCAGTAGAATATGGTTTAACAGATATCCAAGAATATTATGGCAATACGGGAGGATTAAAACTCGCAGCAGAGAAAGAAAGCGGTAAAGAAGTAGAGGCTTCTTTTGTCGAGAGTTTTTCTAAAGATACGACTCCTCGTAAATTAAAAGATTTACTCCGCATGGAATATCGCACTAAATTATTAAATCCTAAATGGGCATCAGCAATGGCAGATCAAGGAAGTGGTGGTGCCTATGAAATCTCGCAACGTATGACAGCATTAATTGGTTGGGGTGGGACAGCTAGTTTCCAAGATGATTGGGTATACGATCAAGCTGCTGATACCTATATGTTGGATGCAGAAATGGCGAAAAAGTTACAAGCTGCCAATCCTGAAGCCTTTCGTAATATTGTAGGACGGGCGATCGAAGCTCATGGCAGAGGTTTCTGGGATGCGGATGAAGAGAAGTTAGAGAAATTAAGGGAGTTGTATCAATCAGCAGAGGATGAATTAGAAGGTGTAACGATATAAGAATAGAGATTAAAGATAATTTTTCATAAGTTATTTCAATATTACAAAAACTCTTGCGGAAGCGCTAAAAGATCAGTTTAGCGTTTTCTTTACTTATGTTGAAACAATAAAAAGCTGAAAAATATTGCCTTTTTTGTGACTAGCGATAAGTTATAAGGAATTCTCAATAGTGATCGCTATGGGGCTTACAATTGGCTAGATGTCCATCAAAGGCAACTATGTTGGGCTCATCTCAAAAGAGAGTTCCTCAAAATTTCCCAACGGAATGGAGTATCGCGTCAAATAGGAAGAGACTTACTGGCGCAACAGAAAAAGTTGTTTCGTCTCTGGCGGCGAGTTCGAGACGGCACTCTCAGTTGGAGTTCTTTTCAATTGTTAGTTGACCCTCTTCGGGAGAAAGTCAAAAGCTTACTTGATTCAACTTCCGAATACAAGATTGGAACTCAAGAAAAAACCCCGTTAGGGAAGACAGTTCGCACTTGTCGTCAATTGTTGAAAGTGGAACCAGCTTTATGGCTCTTTGCTTCAGTGGAAGGGATCGAGCCGACAAATAATGCTGCCGAAAGAGCAATTCGCCCCGCAGTTTTGTGGCGGAAAAATAGTTTTGGTTCTCAAAGTGAAGAGGGCAGTTTATTTGTTTCTCGAATGTTAACTATCGTTACCAGTCTGCGTTCACAAAAACGTAATGTTTTGACTTTTCTTACTGAATCTATTCGAGCCTCTCGGCAAGGAAGTTTTTCTCCTTCTTTACTTCCTGTTTAGTTCTTCTCTACTTGTCAATCTTTCTCCGTTCTTGCTCCCCTGTGAACTATTACGTTAATTTTACTCAGCAGAGATAGCAGAATCAGTATCTTCATCTCTCCTTTCCTTACCTTAACGAGTTTAATCTACAGTTTAATTAATTTTCTCTAAAGTTTATCGAGTGTAGTAGTATACTAAAGTTTCGCAAATCATAATAGTTCATGCAAACATGACTGAGCATTGGTCTAGTAGAGAGTTAATTTTGTTTTGAGGAATAAATCTTGGTAATTATCTTTCCGTTTTCTCAAGGTCATTGATTACATGGACAAACAAAATCAGCCATTCCTGCGAGACCTTTGGTACTATGCCCTCCCTGGCCACCAGTTAAAACCAGGGAAGATTTTGTCTAAGGTTCTCCTCAATGAGCCCATTCTCTTTGGGCGCGATCGCTCAGGGCAGGTCTTTGCCCTCCGGGATATTTGTCCCCATCGAGCTGTTCCCCTTAGTGAAGGACGCTTTACCGGGGAGGAAGTAGAATGTTGCTATCACGGCTGGCGCTTCAACACTCAAGGAAGTTGTACTGCTATTCCGGCATTTGCTGAAGACCAAGAGATGAACCTTCAGCGCTTCGGTGTTCGTGCCTACTCAGTTCAAGAAATCCAAGGTAATGTCTGGATTTACATGTCATCTGCCACCAAAGGAAAAGAAACTCCAGCGATGCCAGCCCCTAAAGTATCTCAAGTTGGCGATTGCACTTACCAGGGACTGGTCACAATGCGCTTTCCTTGTGCGGTGGATCATGCCATTGTTGGCCTTATGGACCCGGCCCATGTTCCCTTTGTTCATCGATCTTGGTGGTGGCGTGCCGACCCAGATCTCCAAGAGGAAGTGAAAACCTTTGACCCCAGGCCCTACGGTTTCACGATGCGACGACACCGTTTGCAGCGCAGTAACCTAATCTACCGCATAGCTGGGCAAGATCCAGAAGTAGAGATTGACTTTCAATTACCGGGTATTCGCGTTGAGCAGGTAATCACCCGACAAAACCTCATTTGCAATCTAACGACAATTACCCCCATCTCAGACCAGGAAACTGAAGTAACAACCTTGTTTTACTCCACAATCCCTTGGTTCAATCTACTCAAACCGATCTTGCTACCACTGACACGCATATTTCTCGACCAGGATCGTCAGATGGTGATCAAACAGCAAACTGGACTCAAATACGATCCGTCCCTAATGCTGATCAAAGATGCTGATACTCAAGCTAAGTGGTACTTTCAGCTCAAGGCCGAGTATAATAAGGCGATCGCTGAAAAACGGCCCTTCGTCAATCCAGTAAAGACCCAAGTCCTCCGCTGGCGCAGTTAATTAATTAACAAAAGATACATTAAAACTGTTAGAAAGAATTTATCAACCAAGTCAGCGGTAAATATTACTTAATACTTGTTGCTTCTCTTTGTTCCTTGAGATAGGCAAACACCGACTTATCTCCAATATCGGGATCGATTGCTTGTACCATTTTTCTGCCAGCAAAGATTGTAAAACCAATTGTCCAAATTGCCAGTAATACTTGTTCTACATCGACAGAAAGCAAGCCTGTCATATGGCCCAACAATAAAAAAGGCACAATGGGAGTGAGAATTTTAGTTTCTAATCTGTTAAAGCAAAATGCTTCTTTAAAATAAATTCCCGTCAAAGCAGCAAAGGTAAAACCAATCCCAAATAGAGTTAAAGGATTGTTGTAAACATACAATGCTAGGGGTTCGGTGGCTTGAAATGCGATCACAATTGCAGATATACTGCCAATTACCCAAAAAGCTTGTAAAGCTCTATGCAAAGCCACCATGTAAATATGGATAAAGTACAAGCTAACGCCCAAAGACAAAGAAAATACAGCAAATAAAGGTGTAATCCAGGGTAAAGCTGTTACTCCTTGGGCCACAAAAAGATTAGTTGCAATAGCAAAACTTAAAGCCGCCATCACTAACCCACCACGATATATTAGAACTTCTTGGCGATCGTTTTTATCAATTGTGAATTCTCCGAATTGACCTTGATAGGTAGTCGGACTTTTATCTAATATGGCAATCATGATTCTTTACCTCAAGCGAAATAAGCAGCAATCCAAAACAAACTGTCTACTACTAGGGTACTCAATACTGCTCCAGCAAAAGCCCACCAATGCAGCTGAGATTTTTGCAAAGCCAGTAAACTCACCCCTAATAATAAGTTTACTAAGACAACCGCCCAACTGATACCCCAAGGAGTTTGCATTTGCACTAAAGCCAATTTGAGAATACCAGTAACATAGTTGGGATCTACTGCCATCACCTTGCGCCAATAGGGAATCAATCCTGTTAAATAAAAATATATATCCGTAATTGCTGTTCCTAATAAAGAACCTAAATAAAAATAGTTACCTACCTTTCCCCAACCACGAAATAAACACCAAACGGCAAACGGGACACCAATCGCTTCTATGGGAAGATGAATTAAAGGTTCCCAGCGCCACCATCCCCAGTAAATTGAACCGGCGAGCCAACTCCAGCTAAATCCTAAAATTAAATCTCCCCAAAGGCGAGTTTGATGGCGTTGGTATAACCCAATTCCTAACATTACCCAAAATAAAGTTAAGGCTAAACTAATCCAGGGAAATAACCTAACCATGGGAGCCTGAAAAAATACTGGTACAGAAACTAAAAAAGAAGCTGCGCCAAATACTTGCCATGATCTGCGCCCTTGAGTTTCTGATACAGGAATATTTAGAAGTGAATTCTGGGTCGCGGAAGAATATTTAGTCGTAGAGGAAGATGTCACAGGCTGAGTAATTGTTAAAGGTTTTTAATTTTTGTTACTTATCTTAACTTAATCTCAAAATACCATAATTTCTCTAGCGATGGTTTTTGGATTGCCATACAAACTCTAAGGGTAAAAGCTCGCGATCGCGATTAGCCTGTTACACTTCGTCATATTTCTCTATTGTTATTTAGACTCGTTACCATATCTCAAACTACAGGTTTCAAACTAGACGCGGTTCAAAACGAGCTTAAGCTTATCATGTTAAGCCCAATGCTAGTTACTGATTGAAAAAGATTTCAGCAGTTTAAGAGATTTTAGAGTCCATGATTGTCAATTGATAAACTTTGGCTAATCTTTCCATTGCTGTAGCTATTTCTGATTCAGTAGCAGTTAAACTAATTCGTAAACATTGCTTTTTATGTGGCCAATCTCCTGTTAAACCAGGAAAAAAACTACTACCAGGAACTGCAATAACTCCTACTTTTTTCAATTCTTGATAAAATTCCCAGTCACTCACTGGCAAATCTTTCAACCATAACCAAGCAAAAATTGCCCCTTCCCCTTGGTGTAAAAACCAAGGTTGATCTTGAGGCATTGCCTCATCTAAAGTTGCCGCTAAAATTTCTAATTTATTGTGATAATGGGGACGAATAATATTAGTAGAAATCTCAGCTAATCTACCTGAATTAATTGCTCTACTGGCGATCGCCTGACCGTAACGAGAAGAATGAATAGCCGCATTGGTCTGGAAAGATTCTAATACTTGAATCCATTTTCGATCACCAATCGCAATCCCAATTCTTTCCCCAGGTAAACCGGCTTTAGATAAACTCATACAGTGTAGAATATTACTACCAAATTGAGGATTCATTGGCGTAAAATTCAAGCAGGGAAAAGGAGGCGCATAGGCAGAATCAATTAATACAGGTACATCATAAACCTCAGCCAAAGAAGTTATCTTACTAACTTCATTATCCGTCAAAACGTTACCAGTAGGATTGCAAGGACGAGAAAAAATTACACAACCGCTTTGTTCATTAATTTGCAATTGACTGAAATCAGGACGATATTTAAACCGATGTTGAGCTTCGTCAATTTCTAAAGTAGGTTTGTAAGCAATTAAAGCTTCAGGAGTCAAACTTACACCACCATAACCAGTGTAATCAGGACTCAAAGGTAAAACAATTTGTCTTAAATCTCCCTCTTTTGTATAGCCTCCAAAAGCATTAGCTGCGTAGAAATAGAGAGATTGGGAACCGGGCGTTATTAAAATATTCTCATTACTTAAACTCAATCCGTATCGCTGATTAAAATCTTTTACCACAGCTTCGATCAAAGGTGTGTAACCCTGAGAAGAACCATAACGACATACCACCTCAGCATATTCGGAACTAGCCAACAAATCTTCTGTACATTCGCGCCATAATAGTGCAACTTCTGGCAAAATAACAGGATTTCCCGCACTCAAATTAATAAACTCTTTACCTGCACTATTCCTTAAAGTCTCAATAATATCTTTCATAATTGCCCGAACTCCTGTAAGTTGGGACATTTGCATACCAAATTGAGATAAATTCATAATGCAGTAATTGAGATTGCTAAGTATGGTCTATTTGCTATTTTATGACAAAATCTCAATACTATACTTAATGATTGATTGATTGTTGCTAGTCTCTTAAGTATTACGAGAACAATATATATTATAAATTTATCTCGATCTGTATTACTCGATAATAATCTAATAATAAATAACAAATTTATTTTTCAATTACGCTATTTAGTTTTTATTTTTGGTGGAGTCGGTACTCAAGTCTTGGCTATTTCTTTAGTAATGCTGATCTTTAAAATTTCTATTGATGACATTCTTAGTTTTTTAGATAGTTCTTTAGTATATATCTTTTAATAAAGCATTAAAATTAAATCCTCATTATTTTTTTGGTATTAAAGGAAAATTTTTGGTAGTAATTATTAAATAAATTATATTCATGCACGAATGAGATCGACATATTGTCTCCTTAATTATAATCATTAAAAACTAAATAAAAATCATAGCAATTTTAAACAATATAGAGAAAAAAGTTAGTATAAAACTTTCTTGCTATTGTCTAAAAAATTTTACAATTATCTCAACTAAACTAGGATTTTTAGGAAAGCTTAGAGCTTTTAGTTTATTGGTTAACAATATACTTCTGTAAAATATTTAATAATCCTGGCTCATCCAAAGGCTTAGACAGATATTCTGAAGCTCCCAGTTTCATTGCCAGTTTACGATGTTTGTCATTATTACGAGAAGTTAACATGGCAATCGGCAGTTTAGCAAATTTAGCGTGAGATCTGACTTCTGTAAGGACTCCATAGCCATCTAAACGAGGCATTTCCACATCACAAATAACAGCTTGTACTTCCAATCCACTAACCAACTTATCTACAGCTTCGCGACCATCTTTTGCTTGTTCTACCTGATAGCCATTCCGTTCCAAGATTGACGCTAGATAACGTCTGACATTAACAGAATCGTCCACAATCAAAATTGTGGGATTATCAATGTTGAAGTAATTTGACTGAGGATGAGCGGTATCTGAGTCATTAGCAAGAGTCTCTGAACTTTTTCTTGTCTTGGCAATCCAATCACCTAAGAAACTTGGTTCAATTAAAGGAATAACTCTACCATCTCCCAAAATAGTAGAACCGGTAAAGCCTGGAGAAAGATTAATCGGACTGACAACTGACCTAATCGCCACTTCCTGTTCTCCCCAATAACGTTCTATGTAAATGCCATTCCATTGATTTTCTTGACTAAATACTAATACTGTAGGAGTATCAATCGTAGGTTTACTATCCATCTGAAAAGATCTACTCGGGCGATTGAAAGTAAGCCATTGCTCCAAGCGAATCAACGGGATTGTTAAATCATTCCAGTTCACTTGTTCGAGATCCCGATCTTTAGTTACAAGATCATCTTCAAAGCGAATCATTTCCTGAATACTATGCACCGGAACGGCAAAAACCATCCCCGCACTTTCTAGAATATTGACACGAAGAATTAACAACGACAGAGGAACTGTAATCGTAAATTTTGTGCCTTTTCCTAAATTAGTTTCTACCTGAATATCTCCTCGAACTTGTTGCAGATTGGAGCGCACCACATCCATTCCGACACCACGTCCTGAAAGTTCTGTTACTCTTTCGGCGGTACTAAATCCTGGTTCAAAAATAGCTTGAAGTATTTCTGCTGTAGGAATTTGTTCTACTTGCGCTTTTGGTAAACCCATCTGACAAAAGCGATCGCGGATTTTTTGTTCATCAATTCCTTTACCATCGTCCTCGATAATAATAATAGTTTTATTACCCTTCTGCATAGCTCTTAATAAAATCGTGCCCTCAGCCGGTTTACCTTGGGCTAGGCGAACTGATGGTTCTTCAATACCATGATCAAAGGCATTACGGAGCAAATGATTGAGAGGATCGATTAATTGTTCTAAGACTTGTCGATCAATCGGAGTTGTTTCTCCTTCAATTTTTAGATTGACTTGTTTATTATGCTTGAGCGATAAATCTCGAATAAATCGGGGAAATCTACTAACTACATCGGCAAAAGGACGCATTTGAGAACGAGTTACATTTTGCTGTAATTCTCTGGTTGTATAACTAAAATCTCTCACCACTTGGGACATTTCCTGTAAACCCAAGTCAATATCTGTTGTGACCTCTTGTAACTGGAAAATAGTTTCAATCTGCTCTTGGAACATTAAATGTAAGTCACTGTAACGATCCATTTCCAGAGCATCGAAGGTACTCCGCCCTGAAATGACGGAGCCTGCTTCGACTTCGTCAAACTCTTGTTGAGCGGATTCACTCGATTGCCAAGGGGAACTACCTTCAGTTAATTCTTCGTTGGGTTGATTGAATTTGGGTAACATCCCCTCTAAAGAAGCCCAGTCATAGCATTTGCGAATTTGACTAGTAGATTTTTCGAGAGTACGAATTCTCTCTTTAGTTAATTCCAAATAGTTATGCAGTTGATTCAAGCGTAAGATCGCACTATTCCGTTCTAAAATCAGCTTACTTGATAAGACATTAATCTTTTGCAGTTTTTGAGCAGAAACTTTAACCATTCTTTCTGATACCGAAGGTTTTGGAGAATGAACAGTTGGTTTGGGGACAGCTTCCGCGACTTGCTCACTAGCAATAGATTCTGTTTCTGTTTCTGTGACTTCAGCTTGAGGTTCTAGATTGTCAAAAGTTGCTTGTAAATCAGCCAATTCATCTAGATCAGGAGTAAGTTGGTCCCAATCTACCATCGTCGATTCGGCAGCTGTGACTTCAGCTTGAGGTTCTAGATTGTCAAAAGTTGCTTGTAAATCAGCTAATTCATCTAGATCAGGATTCATTTGCTCCCAATCTACCGTTGAGGTTGCTAATTCAGTTGGCTCTAGCTCTTCTATCTTAGAACTATCCTCGATAATGGTTTGATCAGTAGATTGTAGCTCTAAGGCAAGCAGATCCTGTAATTGGTCTACCTCAGAGAAATCAAGCTCCTCAAGGTTACTCAGATCCTGTAATTGGTCTACCTCAGAGAAATCAAGCTCCTCAAGGTTACTCAGATCCTGGTTATCTTCTGTGGTCAAATTTTCTATTTCTGTAGATGGCAAATCCTGAGGAATCTGATCAAGACGACCTAGAGTAACTAAAGCATGGGATCTTTGCCAAGTATTAAAAGCTTGATATGCCAGATCTCTAATACCCTGATCCGAGACTGTTGCCAATCTGGCTTGAACTGACTGGCATAGAGAGACAAAAGCATCCAAGCCGCTCATCAGTCCAAAATCTGCTAATTCTTCGCAGGAAGAGGCCAATTCTAACCGCAGTTGTTGAGGATTTAAATTATCTAGCTTGGGTTCTAGACTGTCGAGGCATTCTTCAACCCCAGTCTCAAAAACTAAATTAGAAACATCAACCGCTTCTTCTTCAGCTAACAGAGAATCCTCATCTTCTTCTTTTAAATCGCCGAGCCTTTGATACAAGGGATCAAAAACGGGAGCAGTAATCTGAGCAATCCATTGTTCATCAACTAAATTTTGACTTTTATGGGCTTTCCCTACTTCCCGTAAACAATCAACCCCTTGGAGTAATAAGGTAGTAACTTCTCGATCTAGCAAGTCTGCATCTTTGCGCACTCGTAGAATTTTCAAGAAATCTTCTAAACGATGAGCAATCTTATTTAAAGAAGTAAATCCCATCATGGCTGCACCCCCCTTAAGGGAATGGGCAGCCCGCATTGCTTTGTCGAGGAGTTCGATATTAACTTCCTGGGAATCTAAATCTAGAAGAATTGACTCTAAATTATCAAAATATTCTTGAGCCTCTTCAAGAAAGTCTAATTGTATTTGTTGATCTCTATCCATTACCAGATTAGCCTATCTACAGCAGTAGTTGATATGGTTTCGTTATCTAAAAATTTGCCATCAAGATACAGCATTTGAGCTTTATACCATTTCAGGTTCAGCCTCTTGTTCTGTCTCACTTACCTTAAATTGAGCAACAGATTCTTGTAGTTCTTGCACAATATCGGTTGTTCCTTTGATTGCTTCGGCTATCTGACGGGAAGATTCAGAACGTCGCGTAGATGCTGTGGTAACTTGTTTCATAGTTTCGGTAACCATTTGTGAAGTTTCTGCCTGAGAAACTGTAGCCTGAGAGATAGACTGCATGAGACGGTCAATATCTTGGGATTTTTCTAACACTGCTTGCAGTCTTGTCTTGGTATCTTCTACTAGACGAGTACTGGCAACCACTTGAGTGGTACCAACTTCCATCGCGGCGACTACTTCTTGTGTTTCCCGTTGAATACCCTGAATTAGTTGAGAAATTTCTTTGGTTGCGTTGGCTGATTGTTCTGCTAAGGCTCCAACTTGTTCAGCTACTGCGGTAAAGCCTTGACCCAATTCCCCAGCGCGAGCCGCCTCCACACTAGCATTAATCGCTAGTAAGTTAGTTTTGAGAGCAATCTCATCAATCAAAGATACCACTTGTGAGATTTGTTGTGCCGATTCTCCTAGACGTTTAATTTTTTTAGCGGTATCTCCTACTGTAGTTCGTAGACCTTGAATACTTTCTACTGTCAGATCCATCGCTTTGTTTCCTTCTTGAGCAGTGGCAAAAGCGTCATTAGAGATGGTTGCAGTTTTTTCCGCGTTATCTGCCACTTCTTTAATTGACTCAGATATGTTGGCGACAGAAGACAGAGTTTGCTGAATTTGTTTTGCTTCAACAACAGCTTCTTCTGCTAATTGTCTGATAGTAACTTCGTTATCACCTAAAGAAAGACTTACTTGACTAGCTGAACTCTTAGTTTGAATTGCAATCGCCCGTAAATTTTCCACAATGGCGTTAAATAAATCGGCGATAATCCCAGCATCCCCTTCTAATAATTGAGCACGTACTGTCAAATCACCTTCCGATGCTGGTTCTAAACTATCCATCAGAGAAGAAATAGCTTCTTCTAGAGATTCTCTTTCTTGGCGTTGTTGGTTCGCACTTTCTTCTAAGGAACGGTTCAAGGCATTCAGAGATTTTTCGTTGGTTTGCGTCTGAGTTAGAGAACGTCTTTGGAAATAGATCGTCACCCCTGCCAATGTTACTAGAATACCAGCGATCGCGACCCAATACCAGAGCAAATCTTCAAAGGTAATTTGCCCGATTTCGTCGTAAGGAGCCACAGCCAGTTCAATAAATAAATCATGAATTGGTCGATAATTAAGCGGTACTGTCCAACCTTCAGATTTTGCAGCCTTCGCAGCCGGATGATCTTTGGGCATATTAAGTAATGCTTTGGCTACAGTTTCGGAAATTTCTAGGGAAACATCTTTGGTGGCGGCAAAGGGCCATTCAGGATAGAGAGGTGTACTAACAAGGAAAGGAAATCTTCCTTGAGGATCTTGCTGCTTATTAATAATTTTAAAGTCTTCAAGTTTAACCTGACCATCTGCTGCCATGCGTTCTATAGTGTCTGTCCGTACAGTACCACCATCAACTTCTCCGTTTAAAACTGCCATGACTACATTATCGTGAGTGTCCCCCCAACTTAAATCTTTGAACTGACGTTTGGGATCGATCCCATTATCCTCGAAGACACCCCACGCCATTTGCCAGCCACCAAAGGCAACTTCTTTAACTCCCATAAAAGTTTTGCCTTTGAAGTCTTTGAGCTCCTTGATATCGCTACGATCAGCTTTGGTAAAAATTACAGCTCCAAATTCGGTATACGAATTACCTAATCTTTGGTTTTTTAAAGTGGCAATCCGGTTAGCCCCATATCTGGCCTCAAAATCGACATACATACCAGGATTAGGCAGGAGAAAATCAAATTCGTTTTTTTCCGCAGCTTGATAAATTTCTTCAAAATTCATCGGCACTAACTCGAAATCATATTCAGGAATCGTCTCCGACAAGTAATCTGCTAGCGGTTTCCACTTCTTGATTGCTTTTTCCTTGCCTCGTTTAGCGATCGTAGCAATTTTGAAGACTTTCTTTTGCTTGGTTGGAGCTGTGGGCTCAACTTGGGCAACAAGATTGCTGTTGGTATTAGCAATCGCAACTCCTGATGTAATATTCTTAGTTAGAGAATTAGTTGCCATTTGGGGTGCTACCGACGGAAACAACAAACTAGTAGCACTAAGCAACACGATCCAATAACGAGATTTTTTGCTTGACTTGCCAAAACTCAACTTAATTGTTTTGGTGAGCAATTGCCGAGACTGATTTTTGAGATTTATCATAATATTCAACTATAAATATTGCTGATTTAGAAGCTGTCACCTTAGAAAATTAGTTGTTTTTGCTAATTTTATTAGCAATTAAAGATTTAATATCAAGCAACAGATATGGATTCTCCTGCTGTTTAATAGAACCTTGAACAAAGGGCATGATTGCGGAAGGAATATCCCTATTAAATGACTCAAAATCATCAGAAATAATTCGAGAAACACCCAAAATACGCTTAACAACTAAACCTAAAAAACTGGGGTTATCAGATTGTTCTGAAGCGGAGTTGTTAGCTTTATCAGCAAAAGAAGTTTTGACGACAATTACCTGATATTGACGAGAATTAACGATTTCTGGAGTTAAGCCAATTAAATGAGCTAAATCTACAGCTAAGAAAACTTCCCCCCGAGAAGTCATTAATCCTAAAACATATTCTGGTAAATTAGGAATTGTAGTTATTTCTCTACTAGGAATGACAAAAGATTCTTGTACTTGAGTTAAATCGATTAAAGCCAATAGCTCGGAATTTAGCTGCAATCGAAGATAAGAATCTCCCTCAATATTTTGGGCAGAAAATAGTTCTGGTAATAATTCTTTGAGCCTGTCTGTGGTAGTTGAACTTGCCATGATTTTAACTAGTTAAACCTTGAACAGCCTGGACAATTTCTTCTTTACTACAACCCTTAACTAAATAAGTAGCTACACCTTGTTTAATAGCCCATTTTTGATCCATGGAACGATTTTTAGTACTCCAGGCAATTACAGGAATATTAGCAGTAGCCGAATCTTTCTTTAATTTGCGACAAAATTCTAAACCACTCATTTCTGGCATGACTAAATCGGTGATAATCACATCAGGTTGATGTTGACTCACCTTATTTAGTGCTTCTTCACCATCAGAAGCAGTTAAGACTTTATAACCTGCTTCATTTAAATAATTATTAATTAAATCTAATTGGGTTTTCATGTCATCAACAACTAAGACTGTTTTCATTATTTTTGATTGCTCCTATAATTTTGAAATTAAATTAGGTTGTAGGTTTTAGAGATTAGGTTTTAAGTTCAATTAGATACTCGATAATCATTTCCTCCTATATCATTTAGATAATGCAAAGTCTGGCAAATATTTCTCGACAGCTTCCAGTAAATCGCTACGAGTAAAAGGCTTTGTCAAGTAGTCAGAGGCTCCAGTCATTTGGGCTCTAGTTTTATCAATAAATCCGGTTCTTCCTGTTACCATAACAATTGGCGTTTGCTTTAAGACCGAACTCTTTTTCAGAAGACTACACAACTTATAACCATTAATTTGCGGCATAGAAATATCCATAAAAATCAGATCTGGCTTGATTTTTAATAATTTAGCAGCTGCTTCTAATGGATTATCAATTCTGAAGATTTCAAAATTTTTATCACCTAAAAATCTTTGCATTTCATCTAAGATAATTGGGCTATCATCTATACAAGCAATTTTAAATTTGTTTTGTTTTTTGAGGGCATCTTCTTCTATTGCTGAATCTACAAGATTGTGAGGAATAGAAGGTAAGAAATTAAGGGGAAAAGATGGCTCTTGTAGTTTAATTTCTCCAGTCTTAATATAAGGCAGTAGCAGTTGAGCTATTTTTAATTCATCTTGGTTAAGAAGAATACTCAATTCACGAAAGTTTAATCCTTTTAAAAATTTAGCTAGCTTTAGCAAAATAGGCGCAGCAGGCTGACTTGAATTTTCTTGGGGATTAAAAAAAAGACCTTGATAAGGAGAATTAATTACTGAGCGAAATTCTTGCCAAGCTTGTAACCGATTTTGAAATTTTTCAATTAAAGGAATTAGGTCAATTTTTTGACTCATAAATCCTGCTGTTGAAACTTGTTGGGGAAGACTCTGCCCCTCAATCCATTTATATTCTCCTGTAATTAACCAAAGACAAGTTTCTAGTGCTTCTTCACTTAAACTCGCTAGAACTTGGTCTGCTTCAGATAACTTAAGGTGATTATAGGAAACTAACCATCTTAAACAGGGAATCCAAGAGCCGCCTTCTAACCAATTATCGCCTTCGTTATTATGGGTTTCGAGTTCCGATGCCGGAATTGATTTAATAGTATTGATCAGATTGGCAAAACCCAGTTTACGAAGATGATAATTTAAGGCGAAGGGAAGCCTAATGGAGTTGGCTGCACCTCTAAGTTGACCTTGTTCTAAATAAATTTTCCAATTGACTCCTTTACCAGAGAATTGAAAAGAGCCGTTATGTTTAGAACTAGATGCTTCTGTTAATAATTCTACGCAGTTTAGGGATTGATTCATAAATATTACTTATGAATTGACAAAGAAATTGGGATAACGGTTGATCTTCTTTAGTAAGAATCCAATTCAAGAAATCCCTAATTTATCAAGGTTGCAAGGTCATTTACCCCCACAAGCACTAAAAATAGTGGGGTGAATTGCCGTCCTTAATTCAAAGTGTTCCCTTTTTAAAATAATTTTAATCACTCGACTTACTTTAAGTTTTATTAAGAGATAAGTTGAGTGCCAAGCAAAACGTCATAATGTAGCCAGAATAATAACTCTGGAAACTGGGATGGGGTTAATAAGAATCAAGACTAAGATCAACACTTGAGAGGTCAGCTTCAATACAGACAATTTCGCAAGTTGCAGAAATTACAGCACCTTATAAGTTAGAGAAATGCCATATGTCATGACTGTTCTGCTTAAATTGTTCTCACGATTCTAATTCTGACTAATCATTATGTGATTATGATATTCTGAATCTTTGAATTCTTGCTGCTAAACTTGTTGTCTTGAATCATTAAATTTACCCTCAGTAATTTGCTATGGATAATGACAACTATCGTATTGAAAAAGACTCTATGGGGGAAAGAAAAATTCCTGCAGATGTCTATTATGGTATCCAAACATTAAGAGCAATAGAAAACTTCCCAATTAGTGGAATTAAACCTTTACCAACATATATCGATGCTTGCTTACTAATCAAAAAAGCAACTGCGATCGCCAATGGAGAATTAGATTGTATTTCCCAGGATATCTCCGATGCGGTGGTTCAAGCAACAGATGAAATACTTAAAGGAGCGTTACGGGAACAATTTGTGGTGGATGTCTATCAAGCTGGGGCGGGAACATCCCATCATATGAATGTCAATGAAGTCTTAGCAAATCGTGCGTTAGAAATTTTAGGAGATGAGAAAGGCAATTATCAAAAAGTAAGCCCCAACGATCATGTAAACTATGGACAATCTACTAATGATGTAATTCCGACGGCGATTCGGATTGGTTCCTTATTGGCCTTAGAACATAGTTTATATCCAGCATTGAATAAAGCGATCGCGACCCTGGCAGATAAAGCAACTCAATTCCAAAATATTGTAAAATCTGGTCGCACCCATATGCAAGATGCGGTACCAGTAAGATTAGGAGAAGGGTTTCGAGCTTGGGAAATCATATTACAGGCTCATAAAGATAGAATATCTCAAGCAGAACAAGATTTATATGCCCTTGGTTTAGGTGGTAGTGCAGCAGGAACTGGATTAAATACTCACCCCCAATATCGTCATCGCGTTGCTGAGTTATTATCCGAATTTATGGGGAAACCTTTAGCTCCTGCAAACCATCTTATGGCAGCAATGCAGAGTATGTCTCCCTTTGTCAATGTTTCTAGCTCATTACGTAACTTAGCGCAGGATTTGGTCAAAATATCCCATGATTTACGCTTGATGGATTCTGGTCCCCAAACAGGTTTCAAAGAAATCCAATTACCGCCGGTTCAACCAGGTTCTTCGATTATGCCAGGGAAATATAATCCCGTAATGGCAGAAATGACTTCAATGGTCTGTTTTCAGGTTATGGGTTATGATACTGCGATCGCTTTTGCCGCACAAGCAGGGCAATTAGAACTGAATGTGATGATGCCTTTGATTGCCTATGATTTGATCCACAGCATTGAGATTTTGGGCAATACCATCGAAGCTTTAACCACTAAATGTCTGGCGGGAATTACTGCTAGACGCGATCGCTGTTTAGGTTATGCTGAAGGTAGTTTAGCCTTGGTAACAGCCTTGAATCCTCACATCGGTTATTTAAATGCTGCTAATGTTGCTCAAGAATCTTTAGCAACAGGGAAGTCAATTCGCGAGATCGTATTGGAAAAAAATCTAATGAATGAGACTGAATTAGCTAAAGTTTTAGATCTAGAAACTATGAGTAAAATAGTAATGTGAGATTTTCTCCCAGCTCCTCTCTTTTGCCCCGCGCTTCTGCAAGGAGAGGAGAGCCATAAATAATTATCTAGTGCTCCTACGCGGAAGTCCCGTGCCACCACTATTTCATTTTTCATTCAGTCTAGATTACTTAGATGAATAAATTTGATTGGATTGTTATCACTTTAGCTTACATAGTAGGTTTACTTGCCACAGGCTTGTTCTATTTTGATACTTTAGAACCTTCTTGGTTTGATTTAATTGTCATTGCTATTGGTTTGGGGATTGTAGCGGTTATAAGTAGCTTTATTATCTCTAAATATTTAAAGATTAAACAACAAGTTTGGTTGATTGCCTACGCGATCGCATTTGTCGCCGTAATCTATTTTCAATTCAGAATTCCTATTCCTCAAGTTGATGATATTAGTTATCAAATTACTTCAGAAAAATCTCAGTTAGCAATCATTACAGGCAAAGTTATTAACGAACCTAGATTATCTAATAATCAAAGACTTAAGTTTTGGTTACAAGCGGAGGAAGTGAGGTTATTAGAAAAAGAAAGGGCAATCGGAGAAGAAAAAGTATCAGGAAAATTATATGTAACAGTTCCTTTGTTATCTGGCAATAAACTTTATCCAGGAAAAATTGTAAAAATAAAAGGAATTTTATATCAACCAAGATCTCCGAATAATCCTGGTGCTTTTAATTTTAAAAGTTATCTCTATCGTCACGGTGCTTTTGCTGGTCTCAAAGGATTAGAAATTGATTTTAATAATATTCAACTAGAACCTAATTATGGATGGAGTCAACTACGCAAGAGAATTATTCGTTCTCAAGTAATAGGATTGGGAAGTCCTCTAGGACAGTTATTAAGTTCTATAGTTTTAGGAAGACGAGCGGTAGATTTACCAGAAGATATTCGCAATTTATTTATTACCGCAGGATTAGCTCATATTCTAGCAGCTTCAGGTTTTCATGTTTCTCTATTATTGGGAGTTGTCTTAAAATTAACTAATTCTTTATCAGCAAAATCAAAATTAATTATTGGCACAATAATATTACTAATTTATTTATCTCTTACTGGTTTTTCCCCTTCGGTAATCCGAGCAGGATTAATGGGAGTTGCGGTATTAATTGCCACAGCAATGGGAGGAAAAGTTAGACCTCAAGGCTCATTATTATTATCAGCAGTAATTATTTTATTAATTAATCCCTTGTGGATTTGGAGTTTAAGTTTTCAACTCAGCTTTCTCGCTACCTTAGGTTTACTTGTTACTGCTCCTGTTATCGAAAAGAAACTTGATTGGATACCGACCACATTTGCGATCGCGATCGCCTTTCCTTTAGCTGCAATTATTTGGACTTTACCCTTAGTCACTTTCTATTTTAATAGCATATCTACCTACAGTATTTTAGTTAATATTCTTACTACTCCTTTAGTAACTATTATTAGCTTAGGTGGCATGATTAGTAGTTTTGCGGGTTTAATTTTTCCCTTGCTAGGAAGCATATTTTCTTGGATATTGTTGTATCCGATTTTAACTTTAATAGCAATACTTCAGTTTTTTACTAACTTACCAGGAAGTATTTTTGCTATTGGGAAAATATCTCTGGGATTGTTAATCGTGATATATTTTATTGTTTGCCTAGTTTGGATTAATCAAAAATTACAAAAATATTGGCATTACATTATATTGTTAGTACTCACTTTGATTACCATTCCTATTATTTATAGTCATGTAAATTTAACTCAGGTCACTATTTTTGCAACTAAACCAACACCAATAATCCTAATTCAGGATCAAGGTAAGGCTATTATAATTAATAACAATAAGATTGAATCTAATAGTATAAAATATAATTTACTTCCTTTTTTGTCCAAGCAAGGTCTTAATAGAATTGACTATAATATAATTTTTGATAGTGAACTATCTTTGGGTAAATTTGCAACCAATATTAAACCGAATTCCTTAACTAATTTAGAACAAAATTGGCATCAATTAAATACTAATAATATCATTACTACTAGTTCTACAAAAATATCAGCGATCTCGAAGAGAACTGCTTCCCAGCTCCCACCGGAACTCTCCGCATTAGAAATAGGGATTAAGAACCAACACTGGTTGCTAGTTACAAAATCAAATTCAGAAAATTTATCATTCATCAAACAATATATTCAACAACATGACATCTCAACATTGCTATGGTGGGGCAATAACCTAGAAGCTTCTTGGTTAAATAGCTTAGATCTTAAGACTGCGATTGTATCTGATGCGAATTTTGACCCGAATAATTCCTTAGCAGCAGTTTACATACCAAGTCAAGATGGGGCAATTATGTGGCAACCCGACTCTGGTTTTGAGGCTCAACTATTGAACAATGGAAACAAGAATTCTTTTTGGTAGAATAACTAAGTGCCCACTGTTGAATTATTGGAGAGATGGCAGAGTGGTTGAATGCGGTAGTCTCGAAAACTATTTCAGGTGAATAGCCTGACGGGGGTTCGAATCCCCCTCTCTCCGTCCATATATAGCCTTCAGCGATTCTTTGTGGTATTAGTTAAATTAGTTTAATCTGATTAAAATTATTTAACTAGTAAGGATTTTTGGATCAATTGTGGATCAGCAAATTGAGAAGGCTAATTCAAAGCTTGAGAAAGTCAGAATAATTAAAAGAGGAAGTAAGTTATCTTTAAGGGCAACTCTACCACCTAAGCCCTACGGTGTACACAGATCTCCTGATCAACTTCAAAATAAGGAATCTAGCCCCCCTAGCCTGGGGTGTTGATTCTGTATCCCACAGTTCACTCTGTTTTTTGCAGAGGAGCAGGGAGCGGGGAGCAGGGGGAAAATGATTTGGGATGTTATCTTCACACAAAAAC
>JASJDR010000305.1 GCA_030065615.1 Xenococcus sp. MO_188.B8
ATCGCTTCCATTGCTCCTAAAATTCTCCAGGGTGATTTCATCACAATATCACCATATCCCAAGGTGGCAAAGTTAACGGCAGAGTGATAGAAGGCGTCCCGAAAATCGGAAAATTCCGCGACAAAGAAAAAACTAGCAGCCCAAACAGCAATTTGCAACAGAGAATTGATCAGTAAAAATAATAGCGCTATGCTCAAAATCTTAAATCCGTGCCAGAAATGAGATTTTTGGGCAGTTCGTAAATTTGAATGAATTCGTTCTGCTGCATGAAAGAGATTCGACAATACCCCAAGCAGCATTGAGATTGAAAGCGCCTGGATGGTTTGTCCCAGCAAAAACATCAGCATGGTGATAATAATTATGGCTATATTCACAACAGACCTCCAAATATAAGTTGACCCAACTGACGAATCAATCGCTTCGGTTAAATCGTACTATTTTTACGCGATATGATCTTGACAATCCTTTAAATATGTACGAACTTCCTCAGAAATAAAAGTTGCGCCCCGGGGGGCTAGCTACCGTGTACACATAAGTCTTTTGCTTTCATCTTTGAGATTTTTGCCCCCTAAATCCCCCAAATTTGGGGGACTTTTAACAGTAAATTTATTCTTATTCCCCCCAGGATTGACGAGCGACCCCGCGTTATGCGGAGCGGTATCCTTTAGGGCGGCGTAAGACGCAAGGGAACGCGCGAGGAAGGGGGCTAGGGGGGCTAGATTCATTATTTTGGAGTTGCTCAGGAGATCTTTGTACACCGTAGGTGATCAAGGTTTTAAGAGCTTGGTTCTGAGGGCGGCGCAATAGAAGTAATTCTCGCTTTTAATGATAAGAAGATTATTTTTATAATTCAAAGATTGTAACTTATGGGTTATTTTCTTCAGTTTCGTCGAAAGATTTAAGCCAATCTTCTCGAATTTCGTGAAGGCGGAATTGGATATCTAATTGGAGTAGCAGCTCATTAAATTTCCTGGTTAGAGGACTGTTGAGCGGCAAAGCAATGCCATAAGTTTGAGTCCCAAAGTTAAAGTTAGCTAGCTGATAAGGAGCCTGTGGGTGCTGGAGTAAATAGTAATATAGGTCATCGCGAGGACCGACTACTCCATCAACTTGACCATTTGCCAAAAGATTAATCGCTTCAGATAAATGCTCTGTTTCAGTTACTCGTGCCCGATAGAATTTAGCCCAACTAGCTTGCGCTGAACCCTTGCCTACGGTAGAAACGCGAGCTCCTTTGAGATCGCTAGGGCTACTAAACTGCTCTGATGGTTGATTAGAAAAAGCGATCGCTAATGTAGTTGCGATGCCAGCAGTTAGAGAGGTAACCACTACTAGGGAAAGAATCATCCAAACTCCAGCTACTAAACGTCCTAGACTAGTCACAGGAAAGCGATCGCCATATCCCACTGTCGAAAAAGTAGTTAAAGCACACCACATGCCTTCCCTGATTCCTTCAGCATAGGATTTAGAAAATTGCTCCCCATTGTGGTTTCGTTCAGCCAACCAGAGCAGATTGCCTACAACAAAGATGCAGAGAAAAATTCCCCCCAATGAGGAGAAGAAAGCTCGACCCAAAAAAGGTTTGATGGTGCTCCACAAGGTAGGGGGTGAGCTGGGTAATAGCAACGTGAGATCTTCGCGGGCAAGAGATTGGGTGAAGTCAAATTTGGCAATCCGCTCAGAAGTAATACTAATCGAGCCTAGGGCTAAATCTATTTTCCCATCGGCTAAAGCTGTCAAACTATCCTCCACGGTTGAATAGAGAATCAATTCATGGTCAAGGTCCAGAGTCTGAGCTAATTCGTGCCAATATTCTATGATTATCCCACTCACTTGTGCCGACTGAGATTTTATGACCTCAGGTGGTTCTCCTGCTATTCCCACTCGCAGTTTTTTTTTCTGAGCAATCAAGTTAGGGGAATTGGTCGTGTCCGAGCGCTCCGCGATTTTGGAGGTTTCTGCCTCAACAGGGGTCGAAGTGAAACTTAAAGAAAGAATAACCAGGCTAATAAGTAATTTGATTTTGTTGCTTGCCATCAAAAAATCGCGCAGGGGACTCCCATTAAAGCTGACAGGCTTAACGGCGAGACGGGGCGTTTAAACTGCCGAACTAAATTCGGCAGGCAGCCCCTCAGGAATGCGCGCCTCCAATTAAGTTTACAAAAATAACGATTTCCGCTAAAATAATATATATATAGCGGAACCAACAAATGTTGTTGACTCAAACGATTCGACTGAAACTGAATACCCCCGAAAAAGATATCTTGACCAACTTGTGTCATCTGTCCAAAAATTTGTTTAATGTTGGACTCTACACAGTACGTCAATATTTCTTTCAAGAAGCTAAATATCTCAGTTATGAATCGAATTATCATCTGTGCAAAGAGAACGAAAATTATCAGCTTTTGGCAACAGATTGTGGGCAACAAACCTTGAAATATGTAGATAGATGCTTTAAGGCTTTTTTTAAGCTGCTTTCTTTGAGGAAGGAAGGGATTTACCAGGAAAAAGTTAATCTTCCAAGATATCTGCCCAAAGACGGACACTTCCCTTTGATCATTCCAATCAGAAAGCGCCATGATTTTGTCAAAGATGAGTGGAAATTTAAAATCCCTACATCTCGCAAGTACACCAGAGAACATGGTTCTGTCTACATAAGTATACCTCCTAACTTGAGAGAATTTCGGATCAAGGAAATCCGAATATTGCCCAAGCAAAAAGGTAAGTTTTTTGATGCCGCATTTATTTATGAATCTCCTAACGAGATGGTGAATGATCCAGGGAGTGATGCTATATCGATTGATTTGGGATTGAACAATCTTGCTACTATCGTTAGTTCGACTAATGAATCTTTTATTATTGATGGTCGTTGGCTCAAATCCAAAAACCAATGGTTCAATAAACGAAGAGCTAAATTGATTCATCACAAAGATAAGCAAGACATCAAGCATTTTACAAAGCAAGAAGCTTGGCTTTCTTATCGCAGGAAAAACCAAATCAATAACTATCTCAATAAAGCTACCAGGTATATTATCGATTTCTGTCTCAATAGAAAAATTGGAACGATTGTTGTTGGCTACAACCCAACTCTCAAGCAGAATGCGAATATGGGCAAACGCAATAATCAGAATTTCGTTCAAATTCCAATTTTTACTCTTCGCTCCAAGCTGAAAAGCCTCTGTGAACGATATGGATTGAACTATGAAGAACAGGAAGAATCTTATACTTCTAAAGCTTCGAGCCTTGACCGTGATGAATTGCCAATTTACAACGCCGACAATCCTAGCAAGAGAAAATTCTCTGGTAGGAGAGTTAAGCGAGGGTTGTATAAAACTAAAGCTGGTCATTTAATTAATGCTGATGCTAATGGCTCGTTAAATATTGGATTAAAAAGTAGCTACAAAGAGGTTTTTCTTCGAGTAGGTAGGGTCTGTTTGACGCAGCCTGTGAGGGTTAACGTCCTCCAAGAATCCCAAGGGGCTGTCTCTTGAGGAAACCTCAAGAGTTTATACGCCCCGTCCGTTATAGCGTCAGCTTAACGGCGGGAGTACGTCAAAATATTACTATTGTTGACAGGAACAGATAATTTAACTGAAAGTATGATTGGAATTTGTCTCGCTAATTACCAACACTCTATTTCTACAGAATATCTACAGAGACTTCCAGATTCAAGGTCAAGCAACGGAAGAATTGATCGCCTTGGTTAGATCCTACAATACTTACGCGCTCACGGCAGTGCCAGCTTCGCTTCGTTTAAGACTTTTTATTTTCTAGGAATAGCCATAAAGAGTTTGGGAAATAGGGGATTGCGGGGCACCAAACTATGCGGTGCTTGTACCCATCGCATTTGCGTATAAACGACCCCGGTGATTTTTACTTGCGCAACTCTGAAGGGTCTCACCCAGGGAACGCGCACCGTTGGGGAATTATTAACAGTTTGTCCCTAAATCCCCAAAACCCAATCTACCTCATAGCTTTATCAAATAATCAACTTGTTAACCGAGAAGTATTGGGGTAGTGAGCAAAGACAAAGGAGAAAAGGAGAAACTTAACTCTCCCCACCCTTCCTTGTCTACCCCCTCTCCCCATCCTCTGAAGTTATCTGTCGTTGTAGCGTCTCTTTAAACCTCTCTGGTTCCTCGATACTCAGCAGTAGTGAGTAGCCCAAAGATGTAGGAATATATATGACGTGTTCGCGACGGGTTAGATAAACCAAAGCTTTTTCCCCATTACGCAACCGAAACCAACCAGAAGCATATCCAGGCAAACCTGTCCCAAATGTTCGACGCTTAAGCGCGTAGTCAGATCGACGGTCAAGATCTAAAATACGTGCTTCGGATACGTACAGTGATTCTAAGGGAATTGTGCGCCCCCAAAAATCACCCACCAGTCGCAGCCGATTACTTGACAACTCGACTCGCGAATGAAGTGAAGAATATGCCGTATACACTAAGATCGCTAATATAAAGGTCAAAAAAAGACCTATGAATGCTATAAACCACAAAGGCTTCGATGAGGCTGGGCTGATAAAAAAAACTTCCATTAAGTTTTAGATTGATACTTCATTAACCTGAGAAACGCTATATCCAATTATCTATAAAAAATGAAATTTCTCAATCATTCTAAAAGCGGTTAATAACAAGAATAGTTTTAGGATGATGTTTCATCGGCTAAATCATTCAACTCAGATGCAATCGCCCTCAAGCTATATATTGTTGCCGAAACACGCTTAATCTCACCTGGATCTAGAGTGGTTGGCATATTATCAGTTTTATCAATTTGAGAAATGAGATCTCGCAAAGCGAGGCACTTCGTGATCAGCCGAAGGCTGGCGCTGCGCGATCGCGAATTGCTTTAAACTACAATAAACCCCAGAATACAAGTTGTTACAGCACAGACAAAACAAAGGAACAATAGGTAAAAGCTTTTCATCCTCTAATACAATCAAGGAATTAGCAATCAAATTTATTTTATGAAGCCCTTAAAAGTCCTCAAACTCTTGCATTACCTTGCTCGGTTGGCGTTCTCTTGCGCAGACCCTTCCGGTAGAGTTTTGCAAGTGAAAATTCCGCGGGTTCCGACTGCTGTCGGCGGCGCTGGGTCGAGACCCTTTGGGTATAGCTTCGCAAGCGTCAAATTTGGTAAACGGCTTTCCTGGAAGAGCTTCGGTGATTCTCGGCGAAAAAGACTAATAGCGATCGCAATTTTGACGAATTTAGTAATTTTCCTAACTCAAAAGCAGTTTTTAGCCAGCACTATTCCTTGGCCATCTGATCAGCCCAGTTTGAATTCCTCCGTACTAAGTAACAGGATTGATAATTCTGATAATTTGGATGACTCTATTTTATTACCTGAAGCCCCTTCTGTAGCAGATGAATCAGATGAGGACTTAGCCCCTACTGGATTCAAGAGACTTATATATCTAGGAGTTTTTCTCCTAATGACTACTATTATTTTAGTGATTGGAATGCTAAGTAAACAAATTGCCCGTGCTTTGATAGGTGCATCATTGCTGACGATAATTTTCTTCGTCTTATTCTTTGTAATTATCTAATCAGTATATAAACTTGGAGGCATTTAAACTCTCAAGGAATGAATAATGTAGGCTGCATAAATAGCTAGTAGCAATACTCCCATGCTACGATTAATCATTCTCCGAGGGTTCAACCACACAGCCAAGGACAAAATTATTACTACCGCAATATTTATGATCACCACATAATTAAGAGCCAAGTCCAAAGGAACAGGTTTGATGAATGTTGTAACTCCTAGAATCAAGAAAATATTGAAAATATTGGAGCCGATAACATTGCCAATTACCATATCTGCATTGTTACTCCGCGCCGCGACAATAGATGCAATCAACTCAGGCAAAGAAGTACCCGGTCCAACAATCGTTAAACCAATTACTCTCTCAGAAATACCTATGCTTTTAGCTACTGCTTCTGCTCCTTCGACAATCAAATCTCCTCCATAAACTAATCCCATCAAACCTATTGCAATAAAAATAACTGCTTTCTGCGGCGATAAATTGCTTGGTGAAATGTCATCTGTTGCTGGTTCTGTTACTTCGTCTTTACTGCTGCCGATCGCTGCCCGGATATTATAGTACATGAAGATACTGAAGAAACAGAGAAAAATAATTCCGTGACTCGGAAACAATTCGTGAAAGTTGATATGGTCGATGTAAATTTCATTACCACAGACACCAACCAGCAATGCCGAGTAGAAACAGATGATTAAATCTTTCTCTGCACATTGCTTGTTGACTATAAAGGGAGACATTAGGGCGACAACACCAAGAATGACGCAGATATTAAATAAATTGCTTCCTAGAACATTTCCTAACGCTAAATCAGTTTTACCGTTGAGTGCTGAGCTGATATTAACTGTCAACTCAGGGGTTGAACTACCAAAACCAACGATAACAATGCCAATAAGCAGGGTGGAAATGTTGAACTTTTTGGCGATCGCAATTCCACCTTTGACCAATAGCTGCGCTCCGAAAATCGCTAAACCTAAACCACAGACTACTATAAGAAAATCCATAAATCTATAATGAGTAAACTATTTTACGCCTGGTGTGAATTAGCTTCTTTTATTATTTAGAGGGACGATCACTGACAATTATGATTTTTCATTCTTGTTACAATTTACAAAGATAATGAACAAGCTTACAAGTTATATCTTTTAAGATGCTATGTGAATTTTTCAATTCACACCAGACGTATAGATAATACTTATGTTACAGTTTTTACTCCTTGAAAATAATGAAAAAAAGTTGAACTTATTGATTATTTTCTTTATTCTCGTCGAAAGACTTGAGCCAATCTTCTCGAATTTCATGAAGGCGGAATTGGATGTTTAACTGGAGTAGCAGCTCGTTCAATTTCTTGGTTAGGGGACTGTTAAGAGGCAAAGCAATGCCATAAGCTTGAGTTCCAAAGTTAAAGTGAGCCAATTTATAAGGAGCTTGTGGGTGCTGGTGTAAATAGTATTCTAAGCCATCGCGATCGCCAACTACTCCATCAACTTGACCATTTGCCAAAAGTTTAATTGCGTCAGCTAAATGTTCTGTTTCACTCACTCGTGCCTGATAGAATTTAGCCCAACTAGCTTGTGCTGAACCCTTGCCTACGGTAGAAACACGAGCTCCTTTGAGATCGCTAGGACGATTAAACCGCTCTGAGGGCTGATTAGAAAAAGCGATCGCCAAAGTGGTGGCGATGCCAGCAGTCAGAGAGGTATACTGCGAGCGGCTGAGATGTGGACTTTTTCTAAAGCGGGGAAAGCATTGTCTGGTAAGAATCGTAGGATTTTATAAAAAGTCCAGTTAGTTCATTTTTAACCCGCTCGCAGTATAA
>JASJDR010000306.1 GCA_030065615.1 Xenococcus sp. MO_188.B8
GAAGGGAACCGCTTACTGTATCGGTATTGTGCTAGTAGTAATGATGACTGGGCGACTGGTTCAATTCCTTTGTTAGTCTGGCACGAGCGGTTCTTCCCTTGGTGTTAGATCTCAAATGGGGATGGCATCGGGTGGAGCGAGCTATGGAGCGGGGGAAAGTTCCTCTGGACAAGATGTTTGAACGGGCTTTCAACTGGTGGATGAGCAATCTGCCCGTCGAACCTGTGGCGCTGGGGGAGAAACAGCGAGAGGTTCTAGCGATTGATAGTTCCACCATTGCACGAAAAAGCGAGCCAAGCTAGGAATGGATTTGTTAGGGCGCTTACGCATCAACGGCAAACTGCGCTGTGCCCCTCCACCAAGACCGGAGCGACCAGGACACATGGGGAGATTCTCCATCCAGGCGCTTGACGAACCAGAAGTGCCACCGGATGAAGAGATCGTTGCTATGCATCCTTTAGGAGAACTGCGTTTGAGACGATGGCAACAACTGCACTTTGAGGCCTTTGCTGATACAGTATTAGATGTAGTTAGGATTGATCATCCTGACTATGAGAAACCGTTGTTGCACCGGATCCATTGCTCGAGAGCTAACGACTGAACAGATCTGGGCCGGCTATAATCATCGTTCTCCTGTAGAAACCAACTTCTTTGTTGCTCAGGATAGTGCGGGGATGGAAATGCCCAGAGCCTGGACTGAGAATGCTATTAAACGCCGTATTGGGTTAGCGATGTTGGTGGGGTTTGTGCTCAAAGCGCGCCGCGGAGCGGATCTCTTCGATATCGCGGCAGTGTGTGAACCTCTACCAATTGGTCCCTGGGATCGAAGACCTCACTCAACACACGGCTGGTAGGTTAGCCAATTATCTTGATATTCATATCCATAATTTTGTTGCACTTGCCCTGGCTGGGATCAAACCAAGAAACTACCAAAAAATTCAAATCCCTCAGAAGAGAAAGGATTTGCCGTTGCCAGATACTGCTTATACCATCAATAGTTTGTAGCAAGATCGCTGCATAGCAGCGATCGCAATTTCTCCCTATCCCTTAACTGCTTTTTTACTCATGCGATAAGCAACACTAATGATAATCGCAACTACTGCGGGAATAAATCCGGCAAAAACTTTATTAACTGCGGAAATATCCCCTGCTTCCTAGATAAACAATAGTTAAAGCAACTACTAATAAAAAAGAAGGTAATACAACAGCAGTCTCAGTTACTACAGCACCCCAAGCACCGCGTAAACGATAACCAACATAAGCAACAACATTAGCAGCAACTGGTCCAGGTAAAACACTAGCCAGAGAAATTCCGTCTAACATATCTTCGTGATTCAACAATTCGCGACGTTCTACGATAATATTTTCCACAACGGATACCAAAGCCATAAAGCCACCAAAAGCCGTACTACCTATTTTGAGAAAAGTCCAAAATAAATAATATATAGATACGTTTTCGGTTTTTCGATACTCGTTAGAGTCTAACATTGCAATATCAAGGAAAGAATCCCACTATAAATGAATTAGGGGCTTTCACTTAAATTTACATTATATTAATTTAAATTAAATTATGTTAAGTTATGTATTAATAAAGTAACTAGTACTCAATTACAAAGATTTTTTACATTGTAATTCAATGAATTTAGCTAACCAATAGCTTTTTGATTTATCAAGTTACTAGTTATTTCAGTTTATTATATTTAAGGAGTAAAAATGGACTTTGTTGTAGAATCTGGTGTTACCAGCGTTTTTCTTGATTTACCGCTACTAGAGGAAGCCGCAGGACTCACACTGGTAACTGTTGATAGTGAAGCCGAGCCCTTTTCAGAAGATTTTCAGGTAGGTTTTGCTATTACCGAAGATACTGACTTTAGCTTCACATCAGATCCGTTTACTCCTTTGGGAGGAACTATTGAACATTCAGGCACGATTACTCTGGCTCTAGGAGAGACTCAGGTAACAGTGGGAGATTTTTCCATTGGTTTTGATGCTAGTAGAGTGTCTGAAACTGCAAGCGGCTTCTTTGTGGCTGATACCTTAGAAGATCCCTTGGGTCTAGAAATTTTATTTGATATTTCGGCTCCTGGCGTAGCCGCAGTCTCTGAAGAGCAATTGGAAATTAGTGATGCCGATCTATTGCTAGCACCAGAACTGACAACAGCACTAGCTTTACCAGATCTAACTGGTGCGGATGTCGGCGATACTCGTGTTGATGCTACTGTTGCTGCGATCAATACGATAGACTCTGGTATCACCAGCGTTTTTCTTGACTTGCCTTTGCTAGAAGAAGCTGCGGGACTCACACTGGTAAGTGTTGATAGTGAAGCTGAGCCATTTTCAGAAGATTTTCAGCTAGGTTTTGCGATTACTGAAGATACTGACTTTAGCTTCACCTCAGATCCTTTTACTCCTTTGGGAGGAACTATTGAACATTCGGGCACGATTACTTTGGCTCTAGGAGAGACTGAAGTAACAGTAGGAGAATTTTCCATTGGTTTTGATGCTAGTAGAGTCTCTGAAACTGCAAGCGGGTTCTTTGTGGCTGATACCTTGGAAGATCCCTTGGGTCTAGAAATTTTATTTGATATTTCTGCTCCTGGGGTAGTCGAAGTCTCTGAAGAGCAATTGGAAATCAGTGATGCTGATCTATTGCTAGCACCGGAATTGGTAACAGCACTAGCTTTGCCAGATCTAACTGGCGCGGATGTCGGCGATACTCGTATTGATGCCACCATTACTCCTGCTGATAGTGGTTCAAGTCCATTAGATACGCCTTTTGTTCGCTTCCAGAACTCTAGTGTCCCAGGAACTTACGTTTATGCCACTGGAGCAGAAGCGGAGAATATTCGTGCTAACTTACCTGATTTTGTAGAAGAGGGTGTGGCATTTAATGCTGCGATCGAACCCGATGATGATTTAATTGCCTTATCTCGTTTAGAAAGTAATCAATTACCAGGAACCTTCTTATATGTAGGAGAAGAAGAACTCAACAGTATTAATGCAGATCCTAACTTCTCCAATGCATTTACTAATCAAGGTGTTGCTTTCTACGTTTATGGAGTAGGTGCGAATCAAGAAACGCCTTTCTCTCGCTTTCAAAATTCTGATGTACCGGGAACTTATCTCTATGCCACAGGAGAGGAAGCCGATAATATTCGAGCTAACTTTACTAACTTTAATGATGAAGGAACAGCTTTTGAAGCTGTGATTTAACATTTAGCTTCCAAGATCAGAGAGACTCCGCCGTGAAAGCGGTGCCGGGATGGGGCTTGCCCTCGAATGGGGGAAACTACATTTAATTATTAAACTCGCGCGTTCCCTAGGTGAGGAAACCTCACCGGGGTCGCTCGTCAACTTGGAACAGAAGAGCTACTAGCCAATACTTCCACCATTCCCGCCCCGCTGCGGTTTCCGCAGCTATAAAGGATATGCGAAGCGTATCCTTTAGGACTAGCTTCGCGTCGCGCACCAAGAAACGACGACGGGGCATACGAGTTCCGCCGTAAGACGACGGAATCAGCTACTCGGCTTCCTCTGAATTGGTGATAACAAAAAAAAATTTTCTAACGAATTCAACACTACCACCGACTGCTATTTTACCAAGTTGAGATGCGAAGCCGATTACCGAGATGCACGATTAGCCCCTGGTTGACTGACAAAAGTTTTGAAACTAGGGAATGCTAACCAAGAGAGGGCTAGCGTATGTTCGCTGTGGTTATACATGGCAACTTTAGTCGCGACTCGTCATAATCCGCTGATTCGCAATTTCTATGAGCGTTTACTCGACAAGGGAAAGCTGAAAGAGTTTGTCCTTGTCGCCTGTATGCGTAAGTTGTTAGTCATACTCAATGCTATGCTCCGAGATAACAAGCCTTGGCAAGCATCCGCTTAATCAAGTACAGATTACGATTCTCTTATATGAGCTCAACGGTTAATCAATACCGTCTTTTTGTCATGGTCATTTGAAATTCAGAAATTTTCTTCTTTTCCCTTGACTTTTAAGACAATCGCTACAAGTTAGAGTTTTGTCAGTCATTGAGATATGATTGTAAGCATAAAAGATTTGGATTTTGAGGCTCTACAACCCCAGAAAAAGTCATGGCTCCATTTTTGACTAAGGGGATTAAAGGATTGAGTAAAAGTGATTAAATTGTGTTTAGTATGCTATGCTATGCCGCGTCAACTTAATCTGCGGTTAATAAAAAGAATCTGAGGATTAATTTTTAATTTGCGATCAACAGCTAATAGCACTCGCTGTTTGATGACAAGATAGAGATTAGGAGAATATGAGACTAAATTAGCGAAAATCCATTCTTGAGAAAGTCTTGGGGCTTCTGAAATCGTCTCAAGAGGTTCAATCAGATGAAGATGCATCTATTGCCAACATAATTTATTTGATAATTACAAAGGTTTTTTTCCAATCATGTCTTGATTCTTTAATATATGTATTTATTTGGAAAAAGGATAAGTATACTTAGTTTAGTGTTACCAAAAAATCAGGGGAAGCATAACAAGAATATAAAGGCGACATAATGCCGTTTTTTCTGATTTTTCAAAATAATTTGAGTGTCAAGATTATGCTTGATGTCTAACTCAATACATAGCCAAAACTAAATTCTTACTATGCTAGATCTCGCTAAACTAGCAGGACAACTTCCTGGTATTAGTCAGCATTTACAGAAAGAAGCCTTAGCTTCTCGTAACAGAATCGAACAAGCAGAGATTATCCAACAACAAGCTTGTGCTAAGCAGCAACAATTGATAGAAGATCTTGATAATTGGCGCGATCGCTTACTTTTTGCTGTTGCCACTCCTATTGAACCTTTAGATAGCTGTATTGATATTCCGGCACCCCCCTATAGTCATAGCGTCTTTGCTAGTGATGGTTCTCAGATTTCTCCTTCCCATCACGAAATAGTTTATTGTTATCTAATTAATGTGGGTCGGGTGATGCTGCATTATGGGCAAAGTTTGCACCCTTTACTAGATAGTTTGCCAGAAGTTTTTTATCAAGAAAAAGACCTCTATATCTCTAAACAATGGGGAATTCGCCTCGATGAATGGATGGGCTATCGTCGTACTGTTTCGGAAGCAGAAATTCTCGCTGAGATGGCTTGTCAGTGGGTTTTACCCCCAGGTTCTCATCAAAATATCCCTAACCTGGCAATGGTCGATGGCTCATTAATTTATTGGTTTCTCAATGATTTACCCCTAGAGGCGAGGGATCAAATCTTAACGCCGATTTTGGCAGCTTGGGAACAACTCAAAAAAACCAAAATCCCTTTGATGGGTTATGTCAGTGCTTCCCGTAGTATCGAAGGAATTAATTTTCTGCGATTACAAACTTGTCCCCATGAAAGTCCAAACTGTGTTGTGAACTGTGGTGATTTAGAAAAATATCCTTGTCAGAAAATAGATCCGCTACGAGATGCTACTTTTTGGTCGCATCGTTTGCAACCAGGACAAAGAAGTCCCTTATACCGTAGTGGTTTACGCATTCTCGAACTCTATGACGAGTCCCAACGAATTTATTTCTGTTATGTTCATGTCGGTTCAGAAGTTGCACGAATCGAGATTCCTGCTTGGGTTGCAGAAGATAGGTCACTATTGAACCAATCCCTGAGTATTATGTTGGGACAGGTTCATAAAGGTTATGGCTATCCTGTTGCTTTAGCAGAATCTCACAACCAAGCAGTTGTTAGAGGCAGCGATCGCGCTCGTTTCTTTGCTCTTCTCGAACAACAGTTAGTGAGGACTGGACTGAGAAATGTCGGGATTTCTTATAAAGAAGCAAGAAAGCGAGGTAGTGTAGCTTAACCATTGGCCTGTCAACTTTGGGTTGACGAGTTGAGACAAGCAGCGATCAGACCCTGCGTCCCCCGATTCCCCCGTTCGAGGGCAAGCTATCTTCGTGAGATAATATCGGCGAAAGACGTTTAAGCTTAATCCTAATTTCATTTATTCAATGAAATATCCATACAAACTCTGGTAAGAAGACGGCAAAACCTGACCATTGGTTTGGAGCCAAGAGCAATGATTATAAATCAAAAGCTATTGAAAAACTGAATTTAGGAATTGCTTCGGTATTAAAATTTTTTACTAGAGTGTTAATCTAGAGGTTGGGTATCTGGCCACTTCGCGATCGCTTGATTGCTGTTGTCGATAAGGATAGTGCTGGTAATGAAACTCAAAGGGTTTACTTTACCTATGATATGTTTGGTCGTCGCCTCTCGAAGGTAGTAGATGAAGAAGCTACTTATACCAACTCGCAATCTAAAACGTAATTTTCAAATTTGTATTGAATCGAGTCAAACGTCGATTAACTTTGGATTCTTTAGATTGCTCGCCTAACTTCAAAGTTACATCTATGAACGCGAGTTGGTATTACTATGTGATCGTCAGGGTAGTTAAAGAACCAGAAAAGAACAAAGTATTAGACGAGTCCGATGGGTTGTCCGACCTAGTTCAACCTATTTCCGACTCCTCACCATTTCGGTCGTGTGCCATGATTGATTAGGCCGTTTCTTAGTATCGCAGCTTCTACGAATTGGAGCCAATTGCTTGCTCAATCAAGCTCAGTCCTCTCTCAAGTACAGCTTCACGCCATTGATTACTAGCAGGACAAAAGCACTCTAGTAATTCTGCTTTGGCGCTTTTGTATCTGGCATCACTTGAACTACAGAAAAAGTGAACACGGTTCTCGGCACGTAAAGCTGCAAGTACGCGAATAATGGAATACGTTCCAAACTCTGCTCCTACAAACCTATAGTTACGTCCTCTCAGTTTTCCTGCAATCCAATTTCCCATTATTCCCGATGCTGTGTAAGCTGTACCTTCGGCATTAGCTAGTGGTTCAACATATTCAGCACCGAATGTATCGCGATACCATTCGATTTCTGACGAATTCTGCGGCTCAACGAGCAGTAGCTTATATTCACCGTATTGACCAAGCCCGCTGTGAAAATCGATATGAACAATGTCGCTCGCGCCAACAATCCATCTCTCGATATGATCTTGAATGATGAGGGTAGACTGTTCCCGACCATGACCCCCAAAAAACAATCCTCTTGGAAACTCATACTGTCCGCCCGCGATCGAGTTTTTGAGGGCAGGTAATCCCATTCGCCAGATCTTCCAGAGAACCTTCAGACGAAATGGCTCGAAGCTTGATGATGGTGATGGTGGATTGAGAAATCCATTTAAGTTTTCATAACCATCTGGAGCACCATGATAGTCTTCATCAGACATCAGAAAATTCCTATTCAAGTCAACGTTGTGCTCATTGTTTCGGCGCAGTGAATCAAAACCGTAGGGATTGACCGCATGAATGAGAACAATGTTGCCGTCTTCAGGA
>JASJDR010000307.1 GCA_030065615.1 Xenococcus sp. MO_188.B8
ATAGACTTTTAAACACTAACAATCTTGTACTTACGACCAGTTCTGATGAGGAAAATTACGAAAACTAGGGCTGAAACTGTTGCCTGTTCCCTGTTCCCCGTTCCCTATCCTCACGAGAAAACTTTTTCAGCAAAGCCTACTTAATACTTACTGTAATTGTTCAAGTTATCTGTCGCGCCATCAAATCAGCAAACAAACCCTCCACCGAGGCTAATTCCTCAAAACTTCCCTGCTGTAATACTTTGCCACTTTGCAGCACATAAATCCGATCTGCATGACGAATCGTGCTCAAGCGATGGGCAATCACAATCCGAGTTACCCCCAACTGTGACAAACTTTCGGTAACAATTGCCTGGGTACGATTATCTAAAGCCGATGTTGCCTCATCAAACAATAAAATTTGTGGTTTATGTGCCAAAGCACGAGCAATAAATAATCTTTGTCGCTGTCCACCAGAAATATTACCGCCTCCCTCGGAAATAATTGTATGTATTCCCATCGGCATCGCTTCAATATCATCAGCAAGTCCCGCCATCTCTAGGGCTAACCAAGCTTCATCTTGGGTAACAATGGCACCACCAGCAATATTTTCCCAAATCGAACCGCTCATAATTCGTCCATTTTGCAGCACTACCCCTAACTGACGCCGTACCGCTGTAATATCTAATCCCGATAAGTCTTTGCCATCATAAAAAATTGTTCCCGAGGCTAGAGTTTCAAAACCTAATAATAACCGTAAAATAGTAGACTTCCCACTTCCCGATGGTCCAACAAGAGCCACAAATTCCCCCGCTTTAACTTCTAGGTTAATCCGATCCAAAACTAGAGGACTATCGTCACGGTAACGAAAACAAACTTGTTCTAATCTCAGCTCCCCAGAAAGCTTTCCCGGATGAAATTTCTTGCGATCTACTTCTGGGGTAGTTTGTAAAATCGGTTGGGCGCGTTCCCATAATATTGATATTTCTGAAATATCGATCAGGGTATTACTTAAACGCGTCGCACCGTTAATAAAGGTGACAAAAGCAGTGTTAAAAGCCAGAAAAGTTCCTGTAGATAGTTCTGTTTCTGGGGCTTGTTGATTAAAGTAAACCGCTAACCCGAATATCAGCATCGAACTGATTGGCGGTAAAACAACATTAAAAGTAGTAGTAATATCCTCAATTAATTGAGTACTCAACATTAGCCTTACCTCCTGAGTATATTTTTTCGCCCAGCAAGCAAAGGCTTTTGCTTCGGCTGCCGCGACTCTTAGTTTAGAAACTCCACCAATTAACTGCACCGTGAGTCCAAAAATTTCTCCTGAAAGTTGCTGAAGAGGGCGTATTTTCTGAACGATAATCATACCCGAAACTGTCGTCATAATAATCGTAACCAAAGCTATAGCAACTGCAACTAATGCTAAAGGGAAACTATAAATTAATAGTAATACCAGATTCAGCAAAGAAAATAAACTAGTAAAAATTATGCGTAAGATACTTCCGCTAAGTTGATCTTGAATCTGGGTAATAGCAGAAACCCGATTGTGTAAATCTCCAGTAGAATATTGACGAAAAAAAGCCGGTTTTAGTTTTAATAATCTGTCCCAAACCGCAGCTTGAGCATCCAAACTAACTTGGGTTTGTATTCTGAGAATGGTAAAACTTTGGGCTAATTGAAAGATCATCACGCCAAAACTAGCCGCAAATAATCCTAATCCCATCTGGATTAACAAGTTGCGGTTAGCATCGGGAATGGCATAATCGATGAGAATTCCTGTAATTTGCGGTGTAAACATGCCGAATAAAGTTGCCACAATTCCCACCCAGCAAATTTTAATTAAATCGGGAGTCCGACCTCTCAAGGCAAATTGGAAAATATCCAAAAATGTTATTTCTTTATCAGGTAAAGGTCGATAAAAAGTATAGGCGTTGGGGTTTAGTTGAACTGCGTTATGACGAGTTACAGATCGGCGCTGCAAATCTATCGGGTCAAGTATTTCATATTTCGCACCTTTAATCGGAAGTAGCGCCACGGGAAGATTTTCTTCTTTGGTAAAAGCCAACAGAGGACCACAATCAGTTTTCCACCAATTAGAGGAGAGAGTCACTCGACGAGTTCGAAAATCAGAAGCGCGAGCAATGCTTTCTAGGTTATGGGCAGTTTCTGATTTAGCAGGAGGACAAATCTTTATTCCCAAGGCTTTGCCCACAGCACCAACTGCAATTAATAAGAGAGTTTCTCCTTCGGGGATCTCGTTACTGGGATTGAGAATTGATGCTAGTTCATTTAGTACTTTTTCTGTCATGGGAATAGTGTCGCTGCGCAGAAATCAAAAGTTTTTATTAAGGTTGTTTCTTAATCCATAATTTTGCCGTATAACTGAGATCATCCTTCAGAACGAATCAAACGCCCATAAACATCTCCTTCTTTCCACAACTCCTCATGAGTACCACGCTGTACCACCTTACCCTTTTCCAAAACGATAATTTCATCACAATCGCGAATTGTACTCAAGCGATGCGCCACTAAGATACAACTACAGTTGCGCTGTTGCAAATTTGTCACAATCATTTGTTCTGTTTGAGCATCTAAAGCCGAAGTCGCCTCATCCATCACTAAAATTGCGGGATTTTTCACCAAGGCTCTAGCAATTTCTAACCTTTGACGCTGTCCTCCACTGAGATTTACTCCTCCCTCCAACAATTCCCCATCATATCCTCCAGGAATAGAAATCACAGTTTCATGGATAACTGCATCCCGACAAGCTTTAATCAGTTGCTCATCTTGTACCGTAGTATCCCATAAAGTCAAATTATCCCGCACAGTTCCACCAAATAAAAAGATATCCTGTTCTACAAGTGACAAGGAACTTGCTAAGACTTCTTGCGAAATTTCCTGTCTAGGAATTCCATCAAACAAAATTTCCCCTGACCAAGGTTGGTAAAGTCCAGAAATAAGTTTTGACAGAGTAGATTTCCCTGAACCACTGGCACCTACTAAGGCTACTCTTTGTCCTGGTTGTAAGGATAAACAAAAGTTTTCAATTAACGGTGGATCGACATGGGAATAACCAAAGGTCACATTTCGTAACTCCACATAACCTTGCAACTGCTTATCAAAATTATCCCTTTCCCTAATCTCCCCTATCTCCCTGCTCCTCTTTTCCAATTCTGGATCGAGGGAATTACCCAAGACATCATCTAAACGATTTAAATCCCCTTCCAATTCCTGAAGGGTAGTCCCGAAATCTACCAAGGTATTAACGGGTTGCTGAAAACTTAACATCAAACTTTGAAACGCCACCAACATCCCAATACTAAGATTGCCATCCATTACTCGCCAACCGCCAACTACTAAAATTAACATAGAAGTTAAAGAGGAGAGTAATATAGGCAAAACCCCTAATATCTGATTGGTTACTTCCAAATCTTGCTGGGCAGTTGCTGCCTTAGCATAATGACCAGACCAACGGGCAAAGAAATCGGTTTCCAATGCGGATGCTTTTAAGGTTTCAATACTCTGAAGTGCAGCAATCCCGACTCCGTGAGCCTTTCCCCAATCTTGTACTAAACGCATATTTGCATCTACCCGATGTCTAGCGACCCACTGCAAAGCCAAACCATTAATAGCAGAAAAACAGATGCCAATTAGGGTGAGTACTCCATCATAGGCAAACATTACCGCAGCATAGAATAAAATCATGACCGCATCAATAACAGTTGTTGCCAATTGTCCCGAAAGCACCTGAGCTACTTTATTATTCAAGCTGGCACGATTACTAACCTCTCCTGCATATCTTTGAGCATAAAATCTGACAGATAATCTTAGAATATGCCAGAGAAAGCGAGTGGACATCCCCACTGCTAGCTTAATCCTGAGCTTTCGTAGATAGCGAAGTCGCAGTAATGTCAGAATGCCTTGAAAGATCGTGGTAATAATCATTCCCAAAATTAGAGGACGCAACCATTCGGCGCGATTTTCTACCAGAATCTCATCCACAAATACCTGACTGAATACTGGGATAGCTAAACCTGGCAAAACCAGAAGAAATCCTGCCAAAATACAGTAGAGAATTGCCCCAACTGAACCTCGTAAGTAATCGCTCAAAGCCAAGATTACACTGGGCTTGCGTCCTCCTCTATCAAAATCTTGTCCCGGTTTCATCACCAGCACAACCCCAGTAAACCCCTCATCAAATTCTTCCCAGCTAACTCTGCGTGGACCAGTAGCAGGATCGTTGAGGAACACCCAATGCTTGCTAAATCCTTCTACAACGAGGAAGTGATTGAAGTTCCAAAAAACGATGAAGGGCAAAGGTACTTCTTTGATCTGATCTAGATCTTCTGCCTTAAAACCCTCTGCTTCCATTCCATAGCGTCTAGCAGCCAGAATCAGATTAGAAGCCTTACTGCCATCACGGGAAACTCCACATTCAATCCTAAGTTCAGCTAAGGGGATAATGCGCTCATAGTAAGCAAGTATAATAGCTAAGGAAGCGGCACCGCATTCGACTGCTTCCATTTGTAAAACTGTCGGGGTTCTGACACGCAAGGGATATTTGATATAAAAGATAAGTCCACGTTATTGTATCAGAAATCTTGCTTCCGGGAGCACACACCCACCCTGCAATCTTCGCAATTCTGGTACTAGGTATAGAAATAGCTCACATGGCAGCAAAAGATTTCAGTTTGATTTGAGAAGCTGGGAGAATTTGTACAAAACAACTTTGCTTATCGACTAAAATCAATTCCCCTTTCTCGGAGTTGTTGCATAAAAAATGCTTCGAGAGAAAGTCGATCCAAATTCAGATGAACTAATTGCGCATTAATATTTTTTAAATAAGAGATAAACTCTTCTGGTTCTCTTATTAGTTGACCATGCCAACGATTATGTTCCCAAGTTAAATTATTAATCCAAGGAGTTAACTCTTCAGACTCTCCACCTTGAACCGTTACATGATAGCTATTACTAGTTCCCAATAGCTCATCAAGTGAACCCTGACAAATCAACTCTCCTAAAGCTAGAACCGCAACGCGATCGCAAATTTGCTCGACATCTGCTAAGATGTGGGAGTTAAAAAAAATCGTTTTACCTTGTTGCTTTAAAGACATCACAATCTCCCTTATCCGATATCTGCCCATCGGATCTAATCCCGACATTGGTTCATCTAAAAAGACAACTTCGGGATCATTTATTAAAGCTTGGGCCATGCCAACTCGTTGCAACATACCCTTAGAGTATTGTTTGAGCTTCTTTTTCTTGGCTGTCGATTGGGCTAATCCGACTAAGTCTAATAACTCGATAATGCGCTTACTTTGTCTTGATGAGGGAATCTGAAATAATCCTGCGGTAAATTGTAAAAATTCCCAAGCCGTTAAATAATCATAAAAATAAGCATTTTCGGGAAGATAGCCAATTTTCTGTTTTACTTGGCGATCGCCGATGGGTTTACCGAGTAATATTCCTTTGCCTGAAGTCCCATTGGTAATACCGAGTAAAATTTTTAATAAAGTTGTTTTGCCAGCGCCATTGGGCCCGAGTAAACCAAAAGTTTCTCCTTGATAAATTGTCAGAGAACAATTTTTGAGAGATTCAATTTTTTTGTTCATCCAGAAACCAGTACGGTAGACTTTGCGAAGATTCCAAGTCTGTACCACTGGCATTTTCTCATTGTAAATTGGTTCAGTTGGTAAATTAGCAGTAGAGTACATTTACTAGTTAAGAATTAATTGGAGATTACAGTACTATCTTTATAGTTCCCCAAATATCCTCCTTTTTTATCAGCGATCGCTAATTGTCAATAACCTCTCAGTAAAAGCTAGGTTTGATTCTCCATCTAGTTCCCACCGCTTGTGCCTGAAGACGGATCGGAGTTGGCCCGCTGATCGTTCATCCTTTGCATCGCTTCACTCCACTGTTGGGCTAGAGTAATTAAATCTGATGGCATCATTACCAAAGTAGTAGTGTTGTTCTCTGCACCAATTTCCGTCAACATTTGTAGCCGTCTTAATTCGAGAGCTGCTGGGTTATCTATAATTCTTTGCGAGGCTTCTGCTAACTTAATTGAGGCTTCCTGTTCCGCCGAGGCTTTGATTAATCGAGCGCGTTTTTCCCGTAAAGCTTCTGCCTCTTTTGCCATTGCCCTTTGCATAGCCAAGGGAATTTCCACATCTTTGATTTCTACTCTTTCGATCTCAATCCCCCAAGGTTCAGTAAGTTCATCAACAATCTCTTGGACTTTGAAGTTGATTTTGTCCCGTTTTTGCAAGATATCATCGAGGATATTTTGTCCCACAACATTCCGTAAAGTAGTCATCGAGGCTTGATAAACAGCCATTTGATAATCTTCAACTCTGTTAATTGCCTTATCAGGATTGAGAATTCGATAGAACAAAACAGCATTGACTTTAATTGTGACACTGTCAGCCGTAACTGCTTCTTGGGGTATAATATCAACAGTTTTAGTGCGAATATCAACTAATGCTTTTTGTTCAATAAAAGGGATTATCCAGTATAGTCCTGGCCCTTTGATAGTTTTGAAGCGACCCAAACGAAAGATAACGCCCCGTTTATATTCGCGATCAATTCTGATTCCCGCTAGGCTAAAAAGGGTAATTAGAGTAGCCAAAGATGCGATTAAAATTTCCATATCTAACTTGGGGATAATTCTAGGATACCCCTATTGTAAGATGAGCGAATCTGCAATTGGCTCGCGAGGATTGATCAATTTCTTTGAGCAGATCATAGATACCGAAGAAGATAGCAGTGGAGATAATCAGAATGAATCATGAATTTAATTCCTTACCGTACAATAGCCCTTGACCGCATATGTTGGCAATAATTCGTAACATCTCATTGTTGTATTTTCTCTAGAATGGAAGAAATAGAGAAGGGGCGAGCATAGAGGTGAATCAACTATGAATTCTTCTAAAAATTCTCATAAGAACCCAAAGCAAGGTAAAAAAATTAGGCAGAGTTTGACACAATCTCAGAAAAACCCAAAGGCATCAAATAAAGTCCAAACATACGAGCTTGAGGACTTACGATGGCTCCGATGTTACGAACCTTTCGGGCCAGTATAGATAGCGGACGGCGGACATTGAGAATAAGAGTGTGTTTGTAAATAAATATTGCGAAAATATCTGCTAGCCATAATTGATTTGCTACCAAAGAGTGTAAGACTTTTATGAGACTTCAAGGATGGGTGAACGCAAACAATATACCAGTGATGTAACCTCATCGTTCGCGGAGTAAGGCATCAGTAAAAATACTCAAGTCTCCCAGAGACTCAAGAATGGTAATTCTGGTATATGAACAAGAAACAGAATTACCAAATTATCACAGAAAGAATTGAT
>JASJDR010000308.1 GCA_030065615.1 Xenococcus sp. MO_188.B8
AGGAATCTCACGAAACTCTGGTTTTTGTTGTAATTGTTTTGCGGAGGTAAAACCTGTCTTGACAGGCATAAATAAATCGAGACAAATTAAATCTGGTCTTTCTTTCTGAATCACAGCAAACATCTGTTCACCATTTTCCGCCATGAGGATTTTAAATCCTATGGGTTCAAGTATATGTGCTAACAGACAACGATTTTCGGGCTTATCATCTACGACTAATACCTTCCGTTTTTCCCCTTTGTAACCTAAGATATTTTCTATTTTGAGCTGTTGTGTTTGGGGGAAACCTGTTGCGATTTCTGGGTCAAAAACAGTCTCGAACCAGAAGTGAGAACCCTCACCTAATTTGCTTGTTACTTTTAATTTACCTCCCATCAGTTCGACCAGTTGCTTGCTAATAGATAACCCCAAACCCGTACCAATATTTCTCGATTCTCTGTCCCCAGCTTGCTCAAAAGGTTGGAAGATTTTTTTCAGTTCTTCTTGACTGATACCCCTACCGCTATCAATCACTTCAAAGCGGATTCTTTGTTGCCATGAGGAATTAATATTTTTGGTGGTTTCAACAAGACTCACTTTTAACAGTATTTCCCCACTAGCGGTAAATTTAATCGCATTATTCAAAAGATTGATCAATACTTGGGTTAGCCTTTTTCGATCGGCTTTTATGGTAATAGGTAGATTGTTAAATTGATTTTTGAGTTGCAGTCCTTTATCTGTTGCTTCACTTTCAACCATCCTAATAATTGCTTTTAAACAGTTTGACAAGTCAAACTCTTGAAGATGGAGTTCTATCTTGCCGGTTTTCCCTTTGGATAAATCCAAAATATCGTTAATCAAAGTCAACAGATGAGTGCCACTTTGTTGAATAGTGTTCAGTTGCTCAATTTGGTAAGCAGCTAAAGAACTATCTCTTTGTAAGAGTTTGGCATAACCTAAAACATTATTGAGGGGATTACGAAATTCGTGGCTGATATTGGCGAGAAATTTATCTTTAGTCAGATTAGCTGCGACAGCTTCTTCTTCGGCTTTTTTGAGTTGTTGAAAAGTTTGTTGTAAGTCCTCAAAAGAGTTTTTTAACTGGTTTGACATATGATTAAAAGAAGAGGCCAGAATTCCTAACTCATCGTTTCGTTGTATATCTACCCTTTGATCTAATTTACCATTAGAGATCGTCAGGGCTGCATGACTTAAATCTTTAATTGGCCTAATCAAACGATGGGCGAGGAAAAAGGTTAAAACACTGGTACCAACGAATACAACACAACTAATAAAAAATGCTAGCTTCTGAAATTGTATTTTATTGACCAGAAATTCCGCTTCTGTTTGCAGAACTACTATCGCCCAACCATTACTTAAACGAGTGCTATGAGAAACCCATTTAACATCATGGTCGTCGGTAAAGGAGAAATTACCGGTATCACCTTCTAAAACATTTTTAACTGGCGGATACTCCCTCAGATTGGTCAAATTCTCTCCAGAGAGTAATTGAGCATCCGGATGAGCTAAAAGATCGGCGTTTTGATCGACGAGAAGAGCATAACCTGTTTCCCCAAATCGCAGTTGACCTACCTCTTCTGTTAAAGCATCTAACTCAGTACATATTGAAGTGACTCCCACAATGCTTTCTTGCCTAAGAGTAGGAGTAGCCATACATAAAGCTGGTTGTTGGGTAGTATGACTAATTATGGTTTGGTAATTAATTTTATGGCCCGCCATAGCATCTTGGAAATAACTGCGATCTCCATAATATTTGGGTTGCTGGCCATCACTACGGGCTAGATTCCATCCCTGTGAATCCATAGTATGGGCTAGATAAAGATGCTCGTAAGTATTAACTATTTCTGCTAATATTGTTTGTTGTTTACTAGGATTAGCACTTACAATATTTGGTTGCTTGCTTAAATTGAGTAAAGCCAAGACATGGGATTCATTCCAATTTTGGACATTTTCACCGAGTAATTTACTTTTCAGTGCGATATTCTGGTTGGCTTCTTGAGTAATTCTTTTGGAAGCACTTTCAGTAGCATAAAAGCCAGCTACTGAAATTAAAGGAATGATGCCCGACAAAACTACTAAAGGCATCCGAAACTGCAAACTTTTAACAAGAGATAACTTCATATCAAAAAAATATTATAAAGTGTTTAATTAGTTTTTTATTCGGACAAATCAATTGGCCTTTTCCTTACGGGGCGGTGTTATGAATGAACCTCCATATCGATAGTAAAACCGCTTGTCTGTCAGCAAATCATCGATATTGATAGTAACTTTGTCAAAGAGCTTTTCTTTCCCAGCTTCTGAGAGAAGAGGCAGTAAGCTTTTTTCGGGACAGATTATTCAAAAGTTTCACCATTTTTCTTCCATAAAGCCAAACTTACTACTTTGTTTGCTAATTTAGGTAGAAAACGAGTACTAACTTGAGCTCCGATTAGACTACCTATTCCTAAGAAAAGCCCTCCCCAGAACAGAACATTGCCTGACCGACGCCAGCAGAGAGAGGGGTAAGGATAATGACACCTAGAGCGTCGATTCAGTATTCATAAATTCCTAGTTAGGTGAGAGGGGGTAGTTTGGGAAGAGGGGGAAGAGAGGGAAGAAAGAGAAGGCAAAAAGCTTAACTTATCTTCATTCTCCCCACACCTCCCACATCCCCCACACTTCCGTTTCCCTCTCAATTAATGATTTCTCTTGATTACTGAATCGGTGTTCTAGACTAGCCTGAATCACGGCTTCGATCGGTTCTCCCAGCCAAAGGATTTGCTGTTGGTTGTCAAGATAGTTTATTTTAGTAACCATTTATTTTACTCTTATCTTATGGTTTGCTATTAAGAAAGCATAAGAATGTTCAAGAAGATTAAAGCACAAAATAGTAACAAACTAGGTAAAAATACTGTTATGATATCGCTCTTTTGTATCCAATAAAAACTACAGTTATAAATCAGGTTTCGTAGCTCACTATGTAGTAAAAGATATCAATATAAATTTAAAAGCTACTTGTAGTGGTCTTCGAGTGAGTTTTGTAATTATAGAAAAAACAAGCAGTATCAGGATTGTTTGGTAGATACTTTAAATCTCTGGCTCTAGTATGTATCCTAATCACACTTATAAAAACAACATTTACATTGACCGAAAAATCATAGGTCTAGGTAGAGTCGAGGGAGAGTATTATCTCTCGCTCCTGTCTGTGAATGTATTGGTGACAACTTCTGGGAACTGCTAACAAGTTTTTAAAACCTAAATTAAGTTATTTTTCGGCAAATTGGTTTCTATCTTACCCTTTCTCCTCTTCCCCTCTCTCTACTAAGCTCTGACAACGTTGTTCTTGAAATTGAAACAGCCCTACTCTTAGAGCGCTCGTCAAAGCAATAATTATCGGCGTTGCTGAATCGAGACATGAATTAAGATAAATTCGTGGAACAGGAAATTATTAGAAGTAGCTATGCAATGCCCAGAATGTAAAAATCTCAGAATTAATCAAAATTTTTGGTGTAAGCCGTAAAACGATATATAACTGGAAGACCTGATACTGCTTGTTTTTTCTATAATTAAAAAACTTACTCGAAGACGACTACAAGTAGCTTTTAAATTTATATTGATATCTTTTACTACATAGTGCACTATAGACTTTGATTGACAACTGTAGTTTTTCTTATATACAAAAGTATCGATATCATGACAGTATTTTTACCTAGTTTGTTACCATTTTGTGCTTTAATCTTCTTCAATATTCTTATGCTTTCTTAATAGCAAACCATAATAGAAGAGCAAAATAAATGGCTACTAAAATAAACTATCTTGACAATCAGCACCTCCAAGAACTATCAGAAGAGGAACTAAAAGGTCCAGCTACAGGACTAAACTGATTATGATCGCAACAAATGTTCTATCTATCACTATTAGTGGTTTTTTTTCGGGTATTTTAGCTGGCTTTTTAGGAATTGGTGGTGGTACAGTTCTAGTACCGCTGTTAGTAGCCTTGGGTTACGCACCTATCCAAGCAGTAGCAACCAGTGCTCTAGCCATAGCGATTACAGCAATCTCAGGTACAATCCAGAACTGGCGTATGGGTTACATTAAGCTCCAAAGCATTCTCTACTTGGGATTGCCAGCTCTAATTGCCGCTCAAGTTGGTGTTTATTTATCAGAAGGAGTTTCCGCTCCTTTGCTCTTATTTGCTTTTGGATTGCTACTAGTTCTGAACATTTACCTGGTTGAATTTCGCAAACGAGTAATTGCTAAGCACAAGCATCAGGTACAAACCTCAAAGGATAATCCAGTAATTGCCAGAATTACAACTGGCGGAACAGCAGGAGTTCTGGCAGGCTTATTTGGGGTTGGCGGTGGAGTAATTATGGTTCCACTGCAAATCCTTTGGCTGGGAGAACCGATCAAAGCCGCGATTCGGACTAGTCTAGGTGTCATTATCCTTACCGCTATCTCTGCTTGTATCGGTCATGCTTTACAAGGGAATGTTCTGTTCGTGGAAGGGCTTTTCTTAGGAACAGGCGGTCTAATCGGAGCTCAAGTTAGTACTCGTTTTCTACCTAAATTGCCAAACAAAGTAATAACTTTGGCTTTTCGGACTTTATTGATAATTCTCGCGATTTACACTTTTTGGCAATCCTGGAGAATTTATCGCGGTTTTTAGCCAATTCATAAGTTTCTTATTTTTTGTCTAAGTCCTGCTAAGACCTTATTGGCAACTAGATTTCCCAATTAAGACCATTAGGAATTTTTCTAGACTTATCGAGGAGTTATTTTATTTATGTACGATCTAAATGACACAAAGCCATTAATTAACGATAATCAAAGTTTTACTATTGATTCTAATTCCAAAACAGTAAAACAAATTGCTTGGGTCTTTCCAGGACAAGGTTCTCAAACCCTTGGTATGGGATTAGATTTACTCGCTTACCCTTTTGCGAGAGCTAGATTGCAGCAAGCTCAGCAGATTTTAGGCTGGTCGGTTCCTGAAGTTTGTCAACACCAAGCTCAACTATCTTGCACTCTTTTCACCCAGCCCTGTTTGTATGTTGTGCAAACCCTTCGGGTTGAGCTCATGAAAAACCAAGGATATCAACCCGATCTAGTGGCTGGCTATAGTCTGGGAGAATATGCAGCTCTTTATGCTGCCGGAGCATTTGATTTTGCCACCGGCTTGAACCTGATTAAGCGTCGAGCGGAAATCATGAACCGCACTCGCCTAGGGAGGATGGTGGCCCTAATTGGCTTCGACCCCGAGCAACTTCAACAACAAATTCTGCATACTCCTCAGGTCTGGCGAGTTAATGATGATTTAACTGTTGCGATCATTTCCGGGACTCCTCTAGCAGTCGAATCATTGTTAGCTAAAGTTGAAGCGAGGCGTGTTATTCCCTTAAGTGTCAGTGGTGCTTTTCACACTCCCTTAATGGTGGCGGCAGCCGAAGAGTTTCAGCAGATTTTAGAGTCTACTTCCTTTAACTCCCTGGAAATTCCAGTGCTATCTAGTACAGAACTGATTCCCACAGTAGATCTAGCCAGGTTAAAGGAAAGCTTAATGTGGCAAATGTCTCGACCAGTAAGATGGAGAGCTGTTTCCCTCTTGATCGCGACCCAGGGCATTAAAGAAGTAGTAGAAATTGGTCCGGGAAGGGATCTGATTAAACAAATGAAACGAATTTGTCCTGAGTTAACCTTTACTAACTTCCGCAATATAAGTATGAAACAGAAGAGTGTTTCTTTGAACAGGGCTGCCTGAATAAAAGTAGAAACTATACTGGACAATGGTTCCATGACTTTTTTGACCAAATAAGTTCCAGACTATAGCATCTAGAGGTTCAAAATGCTGGTAATTTGGTAGGACATCTTGGAGAGATAAAAATAGTTAACCCCTTGTTTTACAAGGTTTTCTATGTCATGAAATTTTATACCGAATTAAATAATGTTTGCGACACCTAAAATTTAGGTAGGGGTTTGGCCGTGCCAAACCCCTACAATATCTGTCGTAGTCTCTATTCAAATTGGTATTAAAATGAGAATCGCTGTGAGCGAACGGTGAGTTTTGATTTACCCATCAGGGACTGATTACTGAGGATGCCCCATTGCTCAATCCCTAATCACCTTGCCTCAAGGCAAATCAGTACTCCCCATTAAATAGCGATCGCATTCACGAGCGACACCACGACCTTCATCAAATGCCCACACGACTAAACTTTGTCCCCGACGACAATCTCCCGCGGCGAAAACACCAGGAATACTAGTACTGTATTGGTTGTATTCGGCTTTGATATTACTACGGGCATCGCGATCAAGACCTAAAGAATCGAGTAGAGGTTGCTCTGGCCCCAAGAAACCCATTGCCAGTAAAACTAATTGGGCAGGAATAACCTTTTCTGTACCAGGAACATGTTGGGGAGTAAAGCGACCATTGGAACCTCTTTCCCATTGGATTTGTACAGTATGAACTGCTTTAACCTGTCCTTGTTCGTCTCCTTCAAACTTGGTTGCTGTAGTAAGATAACCTCTAGGATCACTGCCAAATTGAGCAGCAGCTTCTTCTTGTCCGTAATCAAGACGGTAAACTTTCGGCCATTCGGGCCAAGGATTATTAGGAGCCCGTTCTAGAGGAGGTTGAGGCATGATTTCCAGTTGTTCCAAGCTGCGACAACCATGACGTACCGATGTACCAACACAGTCAGTTCCTGTATCACCACCACCAATAATTACTACATCTTTATTTTGGGCAGAAATCCCAGGATCTCTTTGCTCCAGAACCGCTTGGGTATTTTCTGTCAGAAATTCCATCGCAAAATGGATACCTTTGAGGTCACGACCTTCGATAGGTAAATCTCTGGGTTTAGTCGCTCCAGTACAAAGTATGACCGAATCATATTCTTTTAATAGCTGTTCAGCAGGTAAATCCCTACCAATTTCGGTATTGCAGATAAATTTAACGCCTTCTTGTTCTAACAACTCAAGGCGACGCATCACGATCGCTTTTTTATCTAATTTCATGTTGGGAATACCATACATTAATAGTCCCCCAGGTCGATCTGCCCGTTCAAACACTGTTACCCAATGACCTGCTTTATTAAGTTGGGCTGCTGCACAGAGTCCTGCGGGTCCTGAACCGACGACAGCAACTTTTTTGCCAGTGCGTTTTTGGGGTGGTTCGGGTGTAACCCAACCTGACTCCCAACCTTTTTCAATAATCGAATATTCAATATTTTTAATCGTTACTGGTGGATTATGAATCCCCAGCACACAAGCACCTTCGCAGGGTGCCGGGCAAACTCGACCCGTAAATTCTGGGAAATTATTAGTTTTATGCAAACGCTCTAATGCTTCTCGCCACA
>JASJDR010000309.1 GCA_030065615.1 Xenococcus sp. MO_188.B8
TGGCAGCATCTTTCAACGTTGATTTGATTTTTTCTGTTAGCATTGAGAGTCAACGAGCACATTATACAGATATCTTCTGCTTATCAGCAGATTCTTTAAATTAGATTACTCGGTAATTTATTTACGCGCAAGTCCCTAAGAATTTCTAAGACCAATGTTTTGTAAGGCATGATAAAGTTTATTAACTACGTATTTTATGTAAAATAAAAAGATTCGACTCTCGCGATCGCGCAGCGCCAGCCTCCGGCTGATCGCATTTTTTAGTGAAATAAGAACTGAGAATTAGCGCTCTCGTAGTGCCTCGCTTTGCGAGATCGTCCCTATGAGTATTATTACAATCGTCGGAGACTTTGGATAAGCGATCCGCTATAATTTTTAATATGATTGACTTTTTGGTAATAAAAATGCCTTCCACTTTGGGAAGACATTTTCAAACAACACTTAGATAAAAACAAAAACTAATTTCTGACACAATTTACAACTAATTAGTGTCAGTTTTTTATGGGGCAGGAACTTCTTCTACGGTTTCGGAAGCAGATTCTGCATTAGGTTCGATAATAACTGTATCTTCTTCCAGTACTTCTGTAGGCTCTTCACCGACCACTTCTTCAGTTCCTTCAATTACTGCGCCAGTTGCCGGATCAATTTTTTCTCCAGTTGCAGGATCAATGATGTAGTTCTGTTCAGAAGTTTCTAGAGAATCTGCTTCAGGAGTTTGAGCGTTTACTGGGGCAAAAGCACCCATAAGACTAATAAGACCAAGAGTTACAAATAAAGATAATTTTTTCATAGCATTAAATTTTTCTAGCTGTTCTTTACTGTTATTACAATAGAAATAAAAAGTAAAAAATCTGATAGTCTAGACAATTTTTTTTTAGCTCATAATTCTAATTTATTGGGATATTTAAAATAAAGATTAAAGTGCGGTTTAATCCAGAACACGGAGCTTGGCAAGTCCTTGAACGTGCGAGTTTGACCGGGGAACACCGGTCACCGCAGCGTGCAGACCCCGCGTTATCCTACAAGGATATGCGGAGCGGTATGCTTTAGTACTACCTTCGGGGCGTGCCCTAAAGGACTAGCTGCGCGTCGCGGAGCGGTATCCTTATCCGAAGGGGTACCCTTTAGGGTTAGGGCGGCGAAAGACGCAAGCGGTGTAACGGTGACCTAAAAAAGGTAATTTCATGGAGTTTTCTCCTTGGTTTTTCTTGATGAGAATAGTATGCCGCGTCTATCAAGCAGAAAAAATCCCCTTTAGTTCAAGAAAGTTCAGGTATTGCTGGGGATTTCATCAGCTAAGCGCGATCTCGCTAAGTGAGGCACTACACGCTCACTCTCTTCAAGCTATTCAGCGTAGAAGTTCGCTTCTCGCGATCACAGTAATAAGTACGATTAAATTGTACTGAAGCTATCTTTGACAGTAATCTGGACAAAATACTCTAATACTTCCTTTATCCTACTCAAAAAGTTACTTCTAGCGACGCTTTGACTGAGTATAGCTTCTTTGAGGTAGGCTCCACTTAAGTTAACCTCTTTGAGGTCAGCGTATCTAAGGTCGACATAGCTGAGGAGGGTATCACTGAGGTTGGCACCACTGAGGTTGACACCACTGAGGTCGGCATATCTGAGGTTGGCACCACTGAGGTTGACACCACTGAGGTCGGCATATCTGAGGTTGGCACCACTGAGGTTGACACCACTGAAGTTGACACCACTGAGGTTGGCATATCTGAGGTTGATACCTCTCAGGTCAGCACCACTGAGGTTGGCATATCTGAGGTTGGCACCACTGAGGTCGGTACCTCTCAGGTCAGCACCACTGAGGTTGGCATATCTGAGATCAGCACCACTGAGGTCGGTACCTCTCAGGTCGACATGAGCGAATATGTCGTAGCTTAAATCTTCATCGCTTAGATCGATACCTACAAAATCTCGCTCCCAGTCTAAACCAGTAATTTTTGCTAGTTCGGATGATTTTTTGGTCTTTTCAAGTTGGTTGATTGAGGCTTTTATTTCCTGAACAAACATATTTTATATTAATATTAAAATTTGAATTGAACTTTAGCAAAAGAAGTTTATAAAGCTAAACTTTGTGTGTATTTAAATCAATTCTTTCCAACTAAGTAAAGCACAAAGAAAGTAACAAACTATGAACAAAAACAAAAATTACCAGAGTCACTACATATTGAATTATGAAGATAAATAGATAAATTTCAATGAAAAAGATAGTTTTAGTGGTTTTGGAGTGAGTTTCATGACTATATAAAAAAGTAGAAGAATGCTCTTTCCTAGTCGTTTTTATTTCTTGAGTTCTAATTTCAATATTTTTACCTGAAGCATACTTAATTAAGCTTGGCAGTAGCTATTCAAAAGTAAGAGAAAGTACCGATAGTAGAAGCAATAATCCAGCCAAAAACTAAGATACTAAAAGCGAGCAATCATCATAATTTTTTTCTCGAGTTAAAGACTGAAGCCAAGAGCGTTTTGGCTCTTATCTTTTTGAAAGTAATCTTTGTTCTATAAGTATTCTGACGAAATAAATTAGCTTTAGCAAGGGAAATTTAAGAAGTTAATCAAGAGAATTTTCAATTCAGTATAGCGTTTCTCAAATTGATGAGATACAAAATCATAAGGCAATCGCTATATGGAGTAAGAGTTTAGGCGTACTCCACTTAAGTGAGAAACGCTATAAACAAGTCTAATTTTTAAAGAGAATATCAACAAGATTAATTATCAATTGTCAAGCAACTGTTCTTTTAAAGAATTTCGCATTATATCAATGGGGACAGGTTGTTGTAACCAAATCTCTAAGGCTGCTGCACCCTGTTGGACTAACATTTCTAACCCATTGATCGCCTTTAATCCTCTAGCTGTAGCAAAACGGAGAAACTTAGTCGGACTAGGAGTGTAAATTAAATCATATGCGATCGCGTCTGGTTTGAGTTGCTGCATTAACTCCTCAGAAATCGGCGAATTATCTATCTGAGGATACATCCCCACCGGAGTTGTATTGACCAACAAATCTGCAGCAGATAATAATTCTGGTAAACTCTCCCAATAATGAATTTTTAATAAAGGGGCAATTTTTGGCATATTTTGCCAAGTTTGATAAAAATTAAGCAGTTTTTCGCGATCGCGTCCTACAATATGAATCTCACAACAGCCCAATTCCCCTAATCCGGCTACCACTGCTCTAGCTGCACCGCCATTTCCTAGTACAACTGCGGTTATTTGTGACCAATCCTGAGACATTGCTTTAAGAGGAGCCACAAAACCTTCGACATCCGTATTGGTTCCTTTCCATCCTGACCGAGTGTGCCATACTGTATTCACGGCACCAACCATTTTCGCGGTGTTAGTCACATCTCCGAGCAAAGGCATAATCGCTTGTTTATGGGGAATAGTAATATTAAATCCTTGAACTCCGATCGCTTCAAAGCCGGCAATTGCTTTGGTTAAGTCAACTTTTTTCACGGGAAAAGGTACATATAGATAATCTACTCCTAATTCTGCGATCGCTGCATTATGCATCACTGGAGACAAGGAATGCTCTACTGGATCGCCAATAATTCCTAATAATTTGGTTTTACCCGTAATTAACTTCATTTAAATTGACCTAAGGTAAGATTTTCGAGGTATAAGGCAATATAGCAATCCTATTTTAAAAGAGAGAAGAGGAGCAAATCACAATTATTCTGATGCGTCGAGGATTACGATCAAAAAAGATCATAGAAGATTATGGTACCAATCTTCTATGATCTCGATTAAAAGCTTAGAGCTCGTTTGAGCGTAGCGAGTATTAATGAATGGCTAAGAGCAAGGACTACATCATGCCCATGCCGCCCATGCCACCCATGCCACCCATGCCGCCCATGCCGCCCATGCCGCCCATGCCGCCCATGCCGCCACCAGGAGGCATTGCAGGTTCGGGTTCGGGCTTCTCGACGACTAGAGCTTCGGTGGTTAAGACCATTCCCGCAATTGAAGCAGCATTTTGAACAGCGGAGCGTACTACTTTGGCAGGGTCAACTACCCCATCTTCAATCATGTCGTGGAATTTTGCGGTGAGGGCATTATAGCCAACATTAAATTCAGTTTCTTTGACTTTCTCCACAATCACGGTTCCTTCTACCCCAGAATTATCGGCAATCTGGCGTAAAGGTCGTTCCAAAGCTTTAGCGAAAATATCCGCAGCAACTTTTTCTTCGTCGTTAGTGAGTTGAGATTTGAAATCAAGAACTTTTTGAGCCAAATGGATTAAAGTTGTGCCTCCACCAGGAACAATACCTTCTTCGACGGCTGCTTTGGTAGCGTTGAGGGCATCTTCAATGCGAAGTTTGCGATCTTTGAGTTCAGTTTCGGTTGCTGCACCCACTTTAATCACTGCAACTCCACCAGCTAATTTGGCAATTCGTTCTTGAAGTTTTTCCGAATCGTAATCAGAATCGGTTTCTGCTAGTTGTTTGCGAAGTTGCTCAACTCGTTTCTTAATTTCCTCTGGTTTACCAGCTCCCGAAACAATGGTAGTGTTTTCCTTATCAATAGTCACTTTAGTAGCATTGCCCAGCATTTCTACTTCTACTGTTTCTAGGTTTAAACCAACCTCTTCCGAAATTAGCTGACCACCAGTCAGAATCGCGATATCCTGCAGCATTTGCTTACGGCGATCGCCGAAACCCGGGGCTTTAATTGCAGCTACGTTGAGCACCCCACGAGCTTTGTTAACTACTAGAGTAGCCAGGGCTTCTCCTTCCACATCTTCGGCGATGATGAGTAGCGGTTGACCGCCACGAGCTACTTTTTCTAACAAAGTAACCAAATCTGCGATCGAGCTAATTTTCTTATCAGTAATTAGAATGACAGGATTTTCAAATTCTACGAGCTGTCTTTCTTGATCGGTGACAAAATAGGGAGAGACAAAACCGCGATCGATTTGCATTCCTTCTACTACATCAAGTTCAGTAGCTAAGGATTTTGATTCTTCAACGGTAATTACCCCATCTGTGGTCACTCTTTCCATCGCTTCAGCAATGGTGTTTCCTACTTCTTCATCATTACCAGAAGATACGGTTGCTACTTGCGCGATCGCATCTCCTGAAACTGGTTTTGCTACAGAGGTAATTTCCTTGACTAAATAGTTAGTAACCTTGTCTAAACCTCTCTTAAGAGCAACAGGATTAGCTCCTGCGGCAACATTTTTCAGTCCTTCTTGGATTAATGCCTGAGCAATTACTGTCGCTGTAGTTGTCCCATCTCCTGCAATGTCCTTGGTTTTGGAAGCAACTTCTTGAATTAATTTGGCACCAGTATTTTCTAAAGGATCTTCTAATTCAATTTCTTTGGCAACGGTTATCCCATCGTTGACAATTTGGGGTGCGCCAAATTTCTTTTCTAACAATACGTTACGACCTTTGGGGCCGAGAGTAATTTTTACAGCATCAGCTAGGGCGTTAACGCCTCTTTCTAATGCTTTTCTCGATTTTTCATCAAACGAAACAATCTTTGCCATAAATTTGTGTTTAGACCTCAAGTTTCCATATGCAAATTTAGCACTCTTGAGACGAGAGTGCTAATTTTCTTTGAAAAAAATTAGGGATTGAAGGCTCAGAGAAGTTACCAGGTAAGAATTAATGGGGTTATCGATAAAAAAAGCGGGTATAGAACCCGCTTTCAAGTTAAATTATGCAGAATTTCGCAAAAACTTAGAATTCCATTTCTGCTGCTTGGACAACTTCTACTTGTTTCTTCTTAATTACCAAGAGAATTTGAGCCAGCATAATACCGCCAATAAAAACAATTAGCCCGCCAATTCGAGCAGGACTTTGTAAGACTACCTCAGTATCCCTCTGGCCAAAACCACCAACATTAGGATTAGTAGTTAAGTCTTCACCAGCCGCAATTTCTTGTCCAGGATTAACGATCAACTCATAAGCTGCGGGAATTGTTTGCGATACAGTTTCCTCTCCAGCATTGATCGAAATTTCATAGTCTCCTGTTTCAGAAGTGTCAATAGCTGCAATAACTCCGCTAGCATCAGCAGGTACAGGGTTATTATTACTAGGATCACCGGTAGGATAAACCTGTCCGCGTCCGCGATTAGCTCCCAAGTGAACTTGATATTTACCGAAGTTAATACTGCTATCAGTATTAGGATCGGGAGATAGGACAGGGAAAACGACTTCTTGATATTGCTCGCCAGGTAAAGGGCCAACAATCACCACATTGGGTTCACCGGGTACATATTCCTGGTAGTATAACCCACCGATTTTTTCCTTCATTTCTTCAGGAATCCGGTCTTCAGGAGCGATTTGGAAGCCGTCGGGCAACATTAATACCGCACCAACGTTTAGACCACCTCTAGTGCCATCGCCAATGATTTGTTGAGTGTCTAAATCGTAAGGAATTTTTACTACCGCTTCAAATACTGTGTCGGGTAGTACGGCTTGGGGAATTTCAATTTCTGCTGGTTTTTGCGCTAGGTGACAGTTGGCACACACAATGCGTCCTGTTGCTTCCCTAGGGGTTTCAGGCGCTGTTTGTTGCGCCCAGAAAGGATAAGCCCCCGCAGCTTGGGGAACAGCTAGATCGCTGGTTAAAAAAATAGCAACAGTTGCGATCGCCAAAATCACTGTTCTGGTGAGGATTTTTTTGGCTAACCGCCCTACTGCTAATGGTGTAGGTGTTCTCATCTCTTTGATCAATAATTCCAAATTATAATATATATTGCGAATTGTTTTTGTAGGTACTAATCTTACCACCAAGGTTTGTCACCAGTACGGAAGTCAGTTTCCTCCCAAGGAGTAAAGATTATTTTGTCATCTTCACTGACATCAGCATGGGCTAATGCTAGGGATAAAGGTGCTGGACCTCTAACTTTTTTTCCGGTCTCGTCATATTGAGAACCATGACAAGGACACATGAATTTGTTTTCACTGGCGTTCCAAGGAACAGTACAACCTAGGTGAGTACAAACTGCATTAATCCCATAATTGCGAATCGAGCCGTCATCTTCAACGATAATGTAGGTAGGATCTCCTTTGAGTCCTTGGGCTAAATCGCGATCGCCTGGTGGATGGTCAACAAGATATTCACTGACAATGATGTCGTTACCTAATTTATTTTGCGCTACGACTCCACTACCTTCGCCGCCACTTGAAGGGGGAATAAAGTATTTTACTACGGGATATAAAGCTCCCAATGCTACTCCTGTAATAGAGCCAAAGGTGAGCAAGTTCATAAATTGTCTGCGCCCCATATCGGGAACATCAGATGAGCCTGAAATTTGAGCCATAACTAAACATCAATTGTATACTTTTGTAAACTAGAATCTAGA
>JASJDR010000083.1 GCA_030065615.1 Xenococcus sp. MO_188.B8
ATTCGTTCTTGTCGAAAACCAGAGTACCCACCTGTGGTAAACCAATATTCCCAAGTTCCCCCATCAGCAGTTAACCAATTTTTGAGGTCAAATAAGCCACTTCCTGACGGCGTACCTTGAATTCTATAGACTTTCACTGCCTGTCCATTATTATCCCAAATTAAGGGTAAACCTGGTTCTATTTGTTCTGGTGCTGCTCCATTAGTTTGCAAAAAGTAAGCATCTTGTCCCCGCTCTGTATCGTTGCCAAAAACCTGAGCGATGCCGTTTTCATCAATAGCGACAAATGCCCCTTCTTCTAAACCAATACCATATGGCTGATGTTCATCCAGCATAATTCGAGCCATTAAGCCGAAAATCCTCCCATATCTTGTCTCGGGATGATTGTCATTACACCTATCTAAGTGGGTGTCAGTAATGACATGTTTCAGAAAGGGAACTTGGAGAAAATTGCTACGATAAATATCCTGAGTATTTTCATGAAAAGGATTATTTAAAATTTCTGAACTCAGCAATCCTTGTCTAGCAGGAGCATAATAATAATCTCCTAAAATTGCCAGACCAGCACTAGTTCCAGCCACAGGAACTTTTTTATGATTAATTAAGTAATTAATGGCATCTTCTGTAGCTGTTCCTTCCCAATAATCTTCGTATTCATTCTGATCTCCACCAGCCAAGTATAAAGCATCAGCATCTTTAATGTATTGCACAACCTTTGGGTTATTAGCTGCTTCTCGGCTGTCAATCGACAGTTCTGCGGAGGAATTGATTAAATCCTTGTAATTATCTGTAATCCACTGTGCTTGCCTGCCAATTCCCCCGCAGCGCAGGACTAAATAATCTGGATAGTAGGCTCGCTTAAGAAACCATTGAGTAGCAGCATCTTCTCCTACTGTTCCTCCTTCTGCACCACCAACCAACATAATGGCAGGTTTCTGAGAAGAAGTATTAACCTTTCCATAGTCTAAAAAATATTCAAAGTGATCGCTATCATCTGCTCGTCTGTAATCTGAGAGTTTTCTTGTCATAACCTCATCTCCTAAGACTTATCATCTTTCATCTTAAAAGTAAAAGTTCACCAAAAGATTAATATTTTCTCTTCTTCCAACAGCAATACTTCGCTCTCCTAACTACGCGATCGCTAATGACCTATCCTTACGAACTGATTAAGGAGTTAAAGCCAGTTCAACAACAGGGGCAGTTAAGGTAGCTATAAGTAGACCTCCTTCAAAATCTACTTGATAAAGCTAGATAAATTTAAATAAGCTGACTCAAAAAGAAATGGCAAACTGCGATCGCTGGCGCAGGTATCCACGTGTTTTTGATTAAATAAATCTTTTTGAACATAATCGCGAGCAATCTAGTTCTCATAGGCGATCAGGCGAAGCCTGGCGCTGAGCGAGACCTTCGGTAGTCGCTGTCGCGATCGCTGGAAAACAAGTTAAACAGCAGCAGAGATATACAAGTTTGAAAGAGAGGTTAGGGAGGCAGGAATTAATCACTGATAACTGATAACTGATAACTGAATTAAGTCCTCGGCACCATACATACAACTCGAAACCCGATATCGTTGAGGTACGCGACCTTGGGGTTATCGAGGTCGCGGGCAGCTGAACGGCAAAAATCAGGAGAGAAGTTCCAAGAACCACCGCGTATTACACGAAGATCACTGTCACCACCACTCACCCAAGCACTTCCATCACTAGGGGCATTTTGATAGTTTTCGTGCCAATAATCTAAACACCATTCCCAGACTAGCCCGTGCATATTGCATAAACCAAAATTATTAGCAATCTTAAATGTATCTACGGTCGTGGTTTCTTTCCGATATTCTCCTTTTGATCCTTCTCCATAAGTGTTTTTTCCGTTGTAGTTAGCTAAATCTGTAGTAATAGTTTCCCCAAAATGAAATGGTGTAGTTGTTCCTGCACGGCAGGCATATTCCCATTGCGCTTCTGATGGCAGCCGATATTCTCGTCCTGTATGTTGAGAAAGGCGAGCTCGCGAAGCGAGTCGGGTAAGCCGAGCGCAAAATTCTACTGCTTGATACCAATTTACCTGCTCTACTGGTCTCATATCTCCTTTAAACTGAGAAGGATCTGGTTGTAATTCTCGATTCACTTGGGGTAATGCTACTACTGCTCGCCATTGCTCTTGAGTTACTGGGTATCGTCCCATAAAGAAAGTCGGAACGCTCACTTTATGTTGGGGTCTTTCCCTATCCGATGACTCAAGTTCATCTTCTGACGCTCCCATCATAAAACTACCACCAGGGATGAGAATCATATCTAATGCGATACCGTTACCCAAGTCTTCTAAGTAATATTTTGTTGTGCGTCTTTCTCGCTCAATAAAAAAGTTAACCACAGATTAAAACCGCTATGCGGAAGTCAACAGTCTTTACCATAATATCTATTATGCGATTACCCAAGTTGAAGCGATTATTTCGTCGTAGAGGATCGAGAATAAGCATGTATCATTTCAAAAACCAAGTTAATAACTTTTTTGTCTGGGTTTTTCTGCCCTACCTCACTGTAAACTTCGCTCAATAATCTTGTCACCGCATCACTGAAGATAATAAACCAAGAAATTAATTTCTTGGCTTAGATTTGAAGTCCGTTTAAACGGACTTTGGCTATTAGACAGAGAATTTATTCTCTGGCTAATAAATTACGATTCGATTACGCAGTGCCAGCCCGCGCATAAACATTAAAGCGTTGCTTCGCACTCGTGTAACATTTAGTTAGCCACAGTTTTAATTTTGATAACTGTTGACTGATGACTGAATTTAAGTTCTCGGCACCATACAGACAACTCGAAACCCGTTATTGTAGTTACCGAACTCGGGGTTATAGCCGTTGCGGGCGGCAGAGCAGCAATTATTAGGATAGCTGTTCCAGGAACCACCGCGTATTACATGAAGATCACTGTCACCACCACTCACCCAAGCACTTCCATCACTAGGGGCATTTTGATAGTTTTTGTGCCAATCATCTTCACACCATTCCCAGACATTGCCATGCATGTCACACAAACCAAAATCATTAGCAATCCCAAATTTATCCACTGGTGTTGTTTCTTTTCGATATTCCCCTTTTGGTCCTTCTCCATAGGAACCTGACCAATTATATTCTTCATATTCTTCGTTATCAGTACCTCGATAGTTAGCTAAATCTGTAGTGATAGTTTCCCCGAAATGAAATGGGGTGGTTGTTCCTGCGCGACAAGCATATTCCCATTCAGCTTCCGATGGTAATCGATATTTGCGTCCTGAATGTTGAGACAGGCGTTTGCAAAATTCTACTGCATCATGCCATTTTATCCTCTCTACTGGTCTCTTATCCCCTTTAAAACAAGAAAGATCGGGTTTTAATTCTCGATTCACTTGGGGCATAGCTACTACAGCTCGCCATTGTGCTTGAGTTACTGGATATTTGCCCATAAAAAAAGTCGGAACGCTCACTTTATGTTGCGGTCTTTTTGAATCTCCTGAATCTAGTTCATCTTCTGGCGCTCCCATGAGGAATTCACCCCCAGGAATTAGCATCATTTCCATGCTGACTTGATCGTTTAGTTGCTCCAGAAAATATTGAGCTGCCTGTTGACGACGGTTAATCTTAATTTTGGGTTTTCGCGTTTGAGATTGCACTTTCTTCTCTCTAAATTAATTATTCTCTACAAAATTTCAGCAAAGGGCAAAGGGCTAAAGAGTCTCCGGTACCATACATACAACTCGAAATCCGATATTGCTGCGGTCTTGCTCGGGAAGATCGTTGTCGCGGGAAGCTGAACGGCAATTACCAGGACCGTTGTACAAGGAACCACCGCGGAATACACGACGGCTACTTTTCCCGCCGCTCACCCAAGCACTTCCATCGGTAGGAGCATTTTGATAATTATTGTGCCAATGATCTAAGCACCATTCCCAGACATTGCCATGCATGTCACATAAACCAAAATCATTAGCAATCCCAAATTGATCCACTGGTTTTGTTTCTTCTCGATATTCTCCTTTTGGTCCTTCTCCATAAGTGTAATTTCCGTTGTAGTTAGCAAAATCTGTAGTGATAGTTTCCCCGAAATGAAATGGTGTAGTTGTTCCTGCTCGGCAAGCATATTCCCATTCCGCTTCACTAGGAAGTCGATATTTTCGTCCTGTATGTTGGGAAATGCGATCGCAAAATTCTACCGCTTGATACCAATTTACCTGCTCTACTGGTCTCTTATCTCCTTTAAGAAGAGAAGGATCTGGTTGTAATTCTCGATTCACTTGGGGCATAGCTGCCACCACTCGCCATTGCATTTGGGTTACTGGATATTTGCCCATAAAAAAAGTCGGAACTCTCACCTTATGTTGTGGTCTTTCTGAATCTCTTGAATCTAATTCAGTTTCTGATGCTCCCATCATGAATTCTCCAGAGGGAATCAAGACCATTTCTAGAACTACAGTTTCACTAAGTAATTAAGCAAAATTTTGAAATATTAATATTTCGACTTCGGCGACTTCAAATTGCTGAGTTAGTAGCTCAATTCCTTGTAGCAGGACAATCGTGGAAGTTTTATACTCTAAATCTTTCAGCGGAGGAAAACCTTCAAGCTGAGTAACGGGATCTCCAGAAGCAGGCCTATCAATTATAGGAGCAGTTAATATTTTTGGTACGGTTAAGTTTACATCTGAAGCTTGATAGGAACGATTTATAGAATCTAGATTAACTTTTTCGGGTTGTATTAATAAATCATTAACCAGTTGAGCATAATCTAAAAATTCTTGAACCTGATTTGATTGACTAATTTTGTCTTTAAATTTTTCCGTAATCCTTACTAAACGAGCTAATTCTGCTTTATCTACACATTCATTAAAAGCACTGGCAATTTCCCTGACAGTTTCTTCTGTGTTGACATATAACATTGCCCCCCATCTTTGGGTTTGCAATTCTTTGCTATTCAGAAAAGGATTGGTTTTTGCTAAATGCTGAATATAACTAAGTAATAAACGAGCAATTTCTTTAATTCTTGCCTCGCCAAATTTTTCATCTTGCTCTAATTTTTTTAATAAATAGGCTCTTACCGCTTCATCCATTACATATAGTTCGTAGCCCACTGGACGGCATAAATCAGACAACAATAAATCAGCTTCAGCAATCCAAGGTACTCCTTCACTTTTCAGAAACTGTACTCTAAGATAGTTGACTAATTCTGGGGTTAAGACTAAAGGTAAAGCAACATGACAAGCTAACAAATGATAAGAAGGTTCAAAGCGGCTAACAAATCGCTCGACTTTATTCTTAGCTATCATTTCATCTGTTATTTGATTCATGTTTTTGACTGTTACCTTTGCAAAGTTGAGATCGCCTGTATTAAACCTTCTCTATTCATAGGAAACATGGGTACTAAATGAGAAATAATTTTAGCAGTCGTACTATTCCAACGCAATTTGGGAACAGGATTCAGCCACGCAATTAAATTAGTATGTTGTTGAATTTCCCAAATTACCTCAGTTGTCGCAGAAACTCTTTCTCTGCGGCGGTATCCTCTGGCTGCACCGGCATCACTAACAATTAATACTCTAGTTTCGCTATTACATTGACTTAAAACCTTTTCTAAAACAATTTTATCGGTTAAAAAACGATCTAGATAAATGTATTCTGCTGGAAGATTATGAAAATAAGCGACATCCACTCTTTCGATAGAGCTTTCATATTGAGAAGTTTCGACTAAATCTTGACTAAAACGATGAAAAGGAGTCATCGAGCCTTCCTGATCTACTAATATCAGCAAATGAGCATGATTTTTTTCTCGTCGACGATAGGCAGGTTTCAAGAAAAACCCTTGTTTGGTAGCTTCTTCTACGGTCATTTGTACATCTAAAACATCCCTAATGCCATCAGCAATGGGACGGCGTAAATAACGCCAACTATAAACCATAAAACGACGAGAAATAGGATAATGAGTGTTCAATTCGTCATCATCTTCATATTCCTGTCTTGGTTGAGGAGTGGTAATGGGTAATGGGGATAACTTCTGAGTCGCTGGCTTGGTTGTTTCCATGGGTGGAGTTTCAATTGAGGTGGTAGAGGAAACAACTTGTGATGAATCTGAGTCAAATTGGTCTTTATTTAAAGATTTTCTAATTTTTCCAGGTTCCTCTCTGGTTTTTTTTACAGTTTCTTTAGGTTCGATGACAATGGCATCAAATATTAAAGCTAAATGCTCTTGTTGTTCTAGAGATTTACACCATAATAAACGTAGGAGTTTTTGAAAATCTTCTTTATTTTTAGTTCCCCAATCTTTTTTGATTGCATCTATAACAGAAAAATATTCTTTAATACTCAAATTAAAACCATCATCACGCAAACGGTAAAAAAGAGACATTAAATAAGGCTCAGGGTTAAACATCGGTGATGGGGAATTGCTTACTAATATAGAATATCAGTTAAATTAAGTTTTGCAATAGAAACCTTACGAACTGAGTTGAGAGAAAGATGTATTTTTTTGCCAATCTTGACGAATTTTAAAGATCAATTCTCGATAAGGAATGCGTTCCCCTTCTTTTAATTGATCGACAGGATAAGGAGGATTTTGATTTTGATTCGACTGGCAAAGGTGAAGTGCATCTAACCAGTCTAAAAACTCACTTGTACCAGGAATTTTAAATAATCCTTTATCTTTTCGAATATTAATAAAAAGATTAGCTGCTGTTTCAACTAATGCACTGTGGGGAGGATTAATTTTTTTTTCCGTATCTAGCTGTTGCTTATGTTGATAATGAATATCAACGATTTGCTGTAGTTTTTCAGGACTATTAGGAAACTTGACGTAATAATAAATACAGCGACGTAAAAAAGGAGCAGGTAAATTTCCTTTTTCTTTATTACTAGTAATAATCACAATAGGTTGACAATCTGATTTAGCTGTAATAGTTTCTCCTGTTTCTCTAATTTTAAACTCCCAAGGTTCGTCTAAAACGGCGAGTAAATCATTGGGGAAATCTATATCAGCTTTATCTATTTCATCAATCAATATCACCGCAGGTTTTTCCGATCTAAAAGCTTTGCCAATGGCTCCAAAAGTTCGATAATCTTGAGGATTATTAGGATTTCTCTGATTATCATTTTCTGTTTCTAATTTTTGCGTTTGAACATCATGGAGTCTAAGAATAGCATCATATTCATATAAACCCTCTTGTGCTTTAGTAGTTGAGCGAATATCCCAACGATAGAAGGGTAATCCTAATTCATAGGCAACTGCTACTGCTAATCGAGTTTTTCCACAACCCGCTTCTCCTTCTAGCAATAGTGGACGACGCAGAAAAATTGCTAAATTCACTGCATCAATTAGCTCATCAGGTGCAATATAAGGTTCAACCTTTTTCGGGGAATCAGGATGAGCATTAGAAGGACGTTTTTTTGGGTTGTTTTCAAATTGATAAGTCATGTTTGAGTTGATAATTGATTAACAAGAAGTATATGTATTAATTAAATTTGACAATCTTGTTTCTAAAGCATGGCAAATATTAATAGTATTAGCCTCATTTTTGTTTTTTAACTTATGAAAAATTTTTTCAACTATCTCCTTTCTTTCATCTATTTTTAAACTAGGTTCAACAGCTCTAAGCCACTCAAAAACATCATCTTTAGTCCAATCTCCTAAAGGAATTTGAATTAATTTATCTCTTGCAAAAGAATTATCATTGTTATCATTGTTGTTATAATAACAGGATAAATTATCTTTTAATGATATTTTAGTTATACTTTCATCAGAGATAATAACAGCAAGAATTTTAATTCCTTCATAATCTTTAGCCAATTCATCAACTTTTAACTTTAAAGGTTGCCAAAAAATATCTACAAACCAAGGAATTAAAGCTTCAATTTCACTCTCAGAATAAACATGGCAACAATTAATTTCTATAAATAAAACTGAATTGTTTTGTAAAGAGTCCCCTATTTTTTTAATCACTAATTTAATATCTTCTACATTTTTGATATCAAAAAAATTAGCTATTCCTTGAACGACTGCTTCTAAATTTCCTGAAGTATAAGTTACAGGACAGTAACGAAAATTTTTTCTGTATTGAGAATGAATATTTATGTCATGATAATTAATCTTTGTTTTTAAATCATACCTCAATCTTTGTGAGCATAAATCTCCTCGTTTAGTTAAACTCTCTTCCATAAAAAATAATGCAACATCTCCATTTTTATTAAATTTGTCTTGTATTTCATTAAATTTATCTAAAGCTTTTTTAAAATCTATATAAGGTAAGTATTTATCAATAGTTAATTCTTGCTGATTCTTTGGATTATCTAAGTGATCATTTGAAGTTAACTCAGGGGAAGAGGATTTAAGTTGATTAATTTCTTCTTCAAGATTATCAATCTCATCATATAGTTCATTAATTTCTGTTGAGTATTTTTTTATTCTTGCTCTTAATTGCCTTCTTGTATCTGCATTAGTTGTACCTTGAATATCTTGATTACAATCAGTTCGCAACAATTCAAGTTGTGCTACTTGAGACTCAAATTGCTCTTTTTGACCTTTTAAACTTTGTAATTTTCTCTTAGATGACATTTTCAATTAGATTAATAATATATATAACTATAATTTCAATAGTTTACTAATCTTTTGTTCAAGATTATCAATCTCATCATATAATTCATTAATTTCTGTTGAGTAATTTTTTATTCTCGCTCTTAATTGTCTTCTCGTATCTGCATTAGTTGTACCTTGAATATCTTGATTGCATCTATTTTGCAGCTCTTCTAATTCTGATATTTGAGACTCGATTTGTTCTTTTTGCTTTTGTAAAGATTTTAGTCTAGGATTATTGAAAGTCTTAATGTGGATATCTTTGCGATCGCCCTCCGTATTTATGTCTTTCAAATTCTGATTACCTTCAATATTTCCCGTAGCAATACCTACATTGCCATGAAAATGCTGCTCTACTTTGGTAACAGTTTGAGGTTTATTCTCACTATGTTGCTCAATTCTACTTGAAGAAATACTTGTCAGTTCAGGTAAAAATTTTGTTAGTTGATTGTTAAATTGGAATTTGAGATCGTTAATATCTGCATAGTGGGTCGGGAAATGCTGTAATTCCTTGAGCTTGTCCTGAAAATTCCTTAAACTCAAAAAATTTTCTTTATTCATTTTACTCATATTGACTGCTTCATCCTTGAAGTAAGTATAAATCAAAGGTCTCCCATTAGCCTGGAAAGTTTCTAGGGCTTTAAGAAACTCTTCTTCGGTATATTTGCCTACTTTGGTGTGAAATAGACTAACAAAAACATCGCAACCTGCAATTGCTTTGTTATATTCGTCTTGTAAGCGAGTTTGAGACATCGCATCGAGAAAGTCTTCCCAAAGTACCAATTCTAGAAATACACCATCTTTTATATATTCTTTGTTTTTGCGGCTAATGAAAATTTCAAATTGTTCGCGGTCATCTTTCAATTCAGACGAAGAAGCTAAAAAGATTTTTATGGTTTGCATTTTCAGAGAAAGATTATAGATGAGCTTTAATATACTATCTATTATACTTTTATTGAGTCATTACAAATAAACAGCATCAAGAAACAAATAATGTTAATGGAGTTGCCGAAAACGCTATTACGCAGCGCCTCGCTTTGCTAGATATTGAAGAGATCCGCGCTTTCTTCGACGCACGTCGTGTACGCGGGTCGCATTTCGTAGTATTAAACAACTTGAACGAATTTATACCAAATTCAATAATGTTCACAACAGATCATGGGTAGGGGCGATTGGCCAATCGCCCTTACAGAATCAAGTGTAGAATTCTAATTTTAAATTGGTATTAGATTTCAAAGAGGAGCTTAAGTCTTTGACGAACCCAGACCATCGGATTCTGTTCTGAATCTGTGTCCTTGGTGAACAATCCCAAGTTACGCAAAGATTCTTCACGCTTAGACAATTCCTCGCAAATACGATCCGCTAATCCCTGATGCTTTACTAAGAGGTTTTGTAAGTTATTGCGATCCACAACAAACAGAATCGTATCTTCTAGGCTACGAATACTAGCTGTACGGGGAATCCCCATCAGCAAAGACATTTCCCCAAAAAATTCTCCAGCATAACGGGTGGCAATATATTTGCCAGTTTGTTCAGAAAAGACTTCCACTGAGCCAGAGAGAATGATATAAAAGGCATCTCCAGGATCATTTTCCCGACAGATCGTTTCTCCAGTAGGAAATACTTGTCGATATCCCTCCTCAATCAACTGCCGAATTTCCACTTTGCTACATTTTTCAAAGTAGCTAACCTGTCGGAGTAAATCCCGTAAAGTCCAATTATTAGGAGATTTAGAGATTGGTTTTTTCTTTTCTGGAATTGAGCCATTTTGTTTGGGAACTTTGCCATTGGTAATTTCAACTGAAGGAGGTTTTTGCCACAGACCAGCTAAAGCTTCAGGATTTCGGATATGTAAATCTCGCTGTGGAAAAGGAATTTGGATCGAACGACAGCGTAATTCCGACTCAATCAAAAAATTCAAAGCACTTTTAATCGTAAACTGCTCCCGAGGATTGTTGATCCAGACTAGAAGTGTGAACTCTAAAGCATTATTGCCAAACCCAGTAAATAAAACCTTGGGAGCCGGATAAGGTAAGACCTGGGGTTCTTTCCTCGCCGCTGCTAAAAGAGCTTCTGTGACTAAAACAGTATCGCTACCATAGGCAATACTGACAGGTATCTTGATCCCAGAACGGGAATCTTGATAACTCCAGTTGATAATGTCGTTTTCGATGAAACGTTCATTAGGCACAATGACGAAAACACCCAGCAGGGTACGGACGACAGTAGAACGAATCGAAATTTTCTCAACTGTTCCCAATAGTTCGCCAACCTCAACTAAGTCTCCCACTTTTATCGGCTGTTCAAATAAGATAGTAATGCCGCTAATAAAATTACTGGCAAGATTTTTGAAGGCAAAACCGACCCCAATTCCAATCGCCCCAGCAATAACCGTCAGAGAACTTAGATCAATCCCAACTTTTTGTAGAACAATTAAAAATCCAAAGATCGCTAGAATATAGCCAATGACAGAGGAGATCGCCTCTCGGCTACCGCGATCAAATCCGAAGCGCACTAAAAACCAATGCTTAATCCATTCCCTGATGATCCGAACAATCAGCCAAGCAATCAGTGTAAAAACAATGATTTCAATCAGCAAAAAGATAGTAACTTTTTGACCGCCTAGGTAAAACAGATCAGTAGTGAATATTTCAGATAAGCCTTGGAATATACTTTTGGTCTGTTCTACAATCCAATTCATGAGGTCTTTGTTAAGCAGGTGAGAGTTTTCTGGGGTGAAAAAAATTACCGATTACACCCACGACAATTTATGTTTTTGCTCTTTATTATCAATGAAAACATTGCTAAAAATCTATATTGTACTAAAACGAGCAAAGTAATTATCTATTCAATTGTTTAATTTGTTATTTTTATAGCGTTGACTAGTTCAGACAATTAACCCCATGAGCGATCGCAAAAAGCTAAATATTTTAATTAGTAACGATGATGGTATTTTTGCTTTAGGGGTGCGCACTCTAGCAGATACTTTAGCCAAACTAGGTCACCAGATTACCGTAGTATGCCCGGATCGCGAGCGATCAGCAACGGGACATGGTTTAACCATTCACCATCCCTTACGGGCAGAACAAGTTAATTCTATTTTCCATCCCCAGGTTCATGCTTGGTCTTGTTCGGGAACGCCCGCAGATTGTGTTAAATTTGCCCTCAGTGCCGTAATGGATGAGCGACCTGATTTTGTGCTTTCGGGAATCAATCATGGCCCTAATTTAGGAACGGATGTTTTGTATTCAGGGACAGTATCAGCAGCGATGGAAGGGACTCTAGAAAAAATTCCCAGCATTGCTTTTAGTTTGGCGAATTATGCTACTAATGAATTTCAGGTAGCCGCCAATTTTGCCGTCAAGTTAGTTGATAAACTCAAAATAAATCATTTTCCCCGAACTCCTTTGCTTAGTGTCAATATTCCTGCAGTAACAGAGTCGGAGATTGCTGGCGTTGTGATTACTCGTCAAGGTTTGCGCCGTTATATCGAAAATTTTGAACAACGCTACGATCCTCATGGTAAAACTTATTACTGGTTAATCGGCGAAATTATTGAAGATATTCCCCAACCAGAAGATCCCAATTTACCACCCCATATTTTAACTGATGTCCAAGCAATTCGCGATCGCTATATTACGATTACGCCTTTGCAATATAATCTTACTGATACAGTCACTGCAAAATACCTATATGGTCAGGACTTTTTGAAAAGTTAAGGAACGAGGAGTTAACGATTGTCTCAAATTTTAAATTAGGTCTTACGCAAAATGAATATCATTACGTTACGGATATTAGAGTCAATCCATAATTATTTACTGGGGGACTAGCCCCCCAGACCCCCCATTGGGGACGATTGCGACCTCCCCAAACCCCTGCCGAAGTATTGACTAGTGAGTTGGGAAAATTGGATTTTCTCGGTAGTTGTTAACTGTTCTAGATAAGAATTGTAATTCTTTAACAATTATTTCTAAAAGACTTTCTACGCTATATATAGTACATCTAAGTAATTTCTAAAATGCTCAATGATTAATGTTCAATGTTAAATGTTAAAGCCTGCAAAAATAACTAAAGTATTATCTGATTCTATTGGCTTAGAAATGGGTTTTGAGCCAGGAGATTCTATTGTTTCGATTAATGGCACTCGTCCAAGAGATTTAATCGATTATCAATTTCTTTGTGCTGATGAATATTTAGAATTAGAAGTTATAGATGCTAAGGGTGTGACCCATAATGTAGAACTGGAAAAAGACTATGATACTGATCTGGGTTTAGAGTTTGAAACCGCATTATTTGATGGTCTAATTCAATGTAACAATCGTTGTCCGTTTTGCTTTATCGATCAGCAACCGCCAGGAAAGCGGGAAAGTCTTTATCTCAAAGATGATGATTATCGCTTAAGTTTCCTTTATGGTAGTTATCTGACTTTAACTAATCTGACCGAGCGAGAATGGCAAAGAATTGAACAAATGCGTCTATCTCCTCTCTATGTCTCGGTGCATGCTACCGAATCTGAGGTGAGAACCCGTTTACTCAAAAATCCTCGGGCAGGACAAATTCTCACTCAGTTGCAATGGTTTCAAGAAAGACGCTTACAAATTCATGCTCAAGTGGTGGTCTGTCCAGGAATTAATGATGGCGAACATTTAACTAGAACTCTGACAGATTTAGCGCAATTCCATACAGGAGAAATTCCCGCAGTTGCTTCAATTGCCGTTGTTCCTGTTGGTTTAACTCGTTTTCGTCCGACAGAAGATGAATTAATTCCTGTAAGTAAAGAAAAAGCAGTTGAAGTTATTGAGCAAGTACAAACAATGCAAGCGCAATTCCAGTCACAATTTGGCAGTAATGTGGCATGGTTAGCTGATGAATGGTTTCTGATTGCCGAACAGGATTTACCCCCCGAATCCCACTATGAAGATTATCCCCAAATAGGCAATGGTGTCGGTTCAATCCGTTTATTTATCAAAGAGTTTCAGCAAACTGCAAAGCAAATGTTACCGAGTGAGATCGCAACTCCGCGTAACTTTACTTGGGTAGTAGGCAATGCTGTAGCCAAAGCTTTTCAACCTTTAGTCGCCCAGTTAAATGCTGTGGAGGGATTATCTATTAATTTAGTGCCACTGCGGAGTGAATATTGGGGACAAGAAATTACTGTTACAGGACTCTTAACAGGACAAGATATTTTATCTGGCTTATCAGGGAAAGATTTGGGCGAGGGAATTTTATTGCCGTCTCTGATGTTAAAACATGGTGATACCAGATTTTTAGATGATTTAACTTTAGAAGAAATTAGCAAGCAATTGAATATTCCATTTTTTCCTGTAGCTAGTGTTGAAGAATTAATTAATACTTGTTTGAGTAATGGGTGAGAGATTACTTTAATTTTGTTTTAGGATTTAATATTTGTTGAAGTTGATTGGAGAGGAAAATTACTTAACAACTTTGGATATTTTGCCATTTCTTCAATAGTTGGAGATTGAAATAATTCCATAGCAGTAAGTTCTAAATTAAAGAGATCGCGTAATTTATTGTATACTCTCATCATGGCTATAGAACGGCCACCAAGCTCGAAGAAATTGTCATAAATCCCGATATCATTAATATTTAAAACTTCTGACCAAATATCCGCGATCGCCTGTTCTATTTCGTTACGCGGGGCAAGATAATCTTTCTGGTTATTGGCAACAGCAAAATCATCTTTTAACCAAGGAAGCTCGGACAATTTAGTCTCAGGATGCCTAACTATTTTGCTGAGTAAAACAACCAAGTTATTGCCTAATTTAGTAATAGTTGATTCAGCAAACAAATCTGTTTTATAACGGAACAATGTACTCAAAGTATCGCCAACTTCTCTAACAGAAAGAGAGAGATCAAAGTTGGCAATTTTTTCGTCTTTTTTCTCTAGAAGATGAACTTTAACATCACCTAATGCTTTCGGTTGACTAGGAGCATTTTGCAAAGTAAACATGGTACGAGAGACAATACCATCGGAAATTCCAATCTCTTCGACAATTTTCTGTAAAGGTAAATCTTGATGTTTTTGGGCCCCTAGGGTTACTTCACTAACACGATGTAATAATTCCTGGATAGTTGGATTATTACTAAAGTCAGTATTTAATAACAAGATATTACTAAAATAGCCTAATAATTTTTTGGTTTCTACTAGATAACGACCGGCGATAGGAGAAGATAAAACTATATTTTCTTGTCCTGAATATTGATACATTAAGGTTTTAAATCCTGTTAGTAAAGTGACAAATAAAGAAACTCCTTCTTGATTACTAAGACTTTTAAGAGATTTGGTTAATTCAGCAGGAATTGTCACTAGATAAGATGCACCCTGATAACTAGTGATAGTAGAACGAGAATAGTCAGTTGGTAATTTTAAAATTGGAGTATTGCTACTTAATTTAGTTTTCCAATAATCTAATTGGGTCTCTAGATTTTTACCCTGTAACCATTGACGCTGGAATTGAGCAAAATCAGCATATTGAATTGGTAATTCAGGTAAATATGGAGCTTGATCTGTGGTAAAAGCTTGATATAAATTAGCTAATTCTTTGAGTAATATAGTATCAGACCAAACATCATTAATAATATGGTGAATTGTCCGTAAAAGATAATGTTTATTCTCGGTTACTTTTACTAATTTGAATCGAATTAAGGGGCTTTGATTAAGGTCAAAATGCTGTTGTGCTTGTTCTTGAATGATTTCTTTAATATCACTATCTTCTGCAACAACAACTGTTAATTTGAATTCGATTTTTGGGTCAATAACTTGAACTGGTTTACCTGCAACTACAGGAAAAGAACTGCGTAATATTTCGTGACGGTTAATAATTTCTTGAATACTTTTCTCTAACGCAGTTACATCTAGATCGCCATCAAGCTGATAACTAACATGGAGATTATGAACTGTATTTTCGGGATGTAAACTATCGATCTGCCATAATCTTTCTTGTCCAAAAGAAAGAGGAATATTTCCTTCCCGGGGAAAAGGTTTAATCGCCGTACGACGCTGACGCCTCATATTTCCTTTAATCGATTTCCAAAAACCTGAAGTTTTCTTTTTCTCCCCAGTCTTCTCCTCTCCCTGGTCTCCCCGTCTCCTGGTCTCCCTGTCTCTCTTGGTCAGCATTCCCAAGCCAGTCCGTTGCGGGGGTTCCCCCCGTTGTAGGAACTGGCGTTTGCGTCTTACGCCGACGCGGGGTCTGACCGCTCCCTGTCTCCCCGTCTCCCCGTCTCCTGTTCTCCCAATCTCCTCGTCTCCCAAATACCCACTTTTCTGAAAATACTTGCAGTAGGTAGCAATCAAATTTCCATCTACAGAGGGAAAAGTAACTGAGGTATTAGCTAAACCTGCTTGAGTTTGGCGATCGCAGAATAGGGGTTTTTCCGCAAACAACTTATGAGGTGAACTCAAAAGCAACAATAATAGGGTGAATATTTCATTATCAGGATATTTATAAGCAAAATTTTCCAATTCTTTCATCCATTCTTTCTCTGGCAATTCCTCCAACTGATAACCAGCCGAATTAACTCCAGACCACATTTCCTGCCAAGGAAGAGGTTGGGAATTAGACAAATGAAAAGCTTTGCCTAAAGATGTAGTTTGTAGAGATAAATTTGCGATCGCTTGTGCTACATAATCCACTGGCACTAGATTAACGCTAGTGGTTGCTGCGGGATATTTCCCCATGTGAATACAACCTTTTAATAAAGTCACCAGCAAATCACTAACATTGCCCATGACTCCCGTTTTACTATGTCCCATAATCCTGACAGGACGGTAAATAGAGCCAGGTAACCCCCTGGCTATGGCAGCAGAAATTAACTTTTCGGCTACCCATTTACTTTGTTTGTAACCACCCTTGAGACTAGGATGATATTGAGGAATATCCGTTTCTAAAATTTCCTTTGCCGAGGCGTGAGCCTTACTAAAGAAAACCGAAATACTAGAAGTAAAATGTATCGCCTTAGTTTTTACTAAACTAGCTAACTTAATAATTTCTAAGGTTCCTAAAACATTGGGAGCTTTTAAAGTTTCATAGGGACAAGCATAGTTAACATAGGCTCCATTGTGATAAACAACATCAATCTTGCTTGCCAACTCCTGAAAAGTTTCGGCTGACAAGCCCAACAAAGGCTGACCCAAATCTCCTACTAAAGGAATAATCCGAGAGCGATCGACTTCTTGAGCTAAATTATAAGCCTGTAAACTCTTATTTATTCTCTCCTCTCCAACCTCAGCATGACTACTGCGCACCAAACAATAGATATTTGCCTTACTATTGCGCAATAGTTCACTTAATAAATGACAACCCAATAACCCCGTTGCCCCAGTTAATAAAATTGCTTGAGGTTGACTTAAATGCTCTGATACCGGATTAGTAAATTCGATACTAGGATTGAGAATTGCTTCTTGCTGTAAATCAAGGCGATCGCTTTTTAGACTATCCATTAGAATTTTACTATTAGCACAAGGCAAACTAATTCTTTGATGTTATCTCTTTGCTGCCAATTTTTCTGTTTAGTATGATTTCGCGATCGCTAAACAGAAAAAACTCGTTATGCAGCAGGTAAATGTGCTAACCCTTTAATGTTTATCTGGGAATGGCTTAGCGATCACATTGTCGATAAGATTATCACCGTTGCAAGATGATCTAGAAGATTAGTAATAATGAACTGAAAATGTTAAGTTTCTGAAGGTTTTTTTGAAGAAATGTTAGGAATTTGATTAAATAAGCTCTAATTAATTAATAGTAAAAATATCAGGTTTTTTTCGAAGAAATTATAGATATCTTTTGTACAACATATATATTTTATTAAAAAATAAGCTGCATAGTGTTTTTATTTTGCAAATTTAAATAAAAGGTATTGATTCAATGACTCAAATCACTTCTAGTGGATACTCCCCAAGTGCTCTATCTAAACTTCCTGTAATTAGGACTTTTCAGATGGATGGTAGTGGTATTGGCAATATCCTCAATAGCGTTAATCTCTTTCGAGGCGATGTCAACCTACCTTTGGAACTGATATCACTTCCAGGTCGAGGTGATTTAGATATTAGGGTCGCCATTATGTACCAGAGTAATATTCAAAACCTGGTGGATACTTGGAACCTGGAGGCACCTACAGGGATTCTGGGCTTAGGGTGGAATATGCCCTATGAAATGATTGCGATTGATAATAAAACGACGGGATCTAGCTACGATGACGAATATTACCTCATTTCTGGAGGAGGGGCTAATCGGCTGTATCAAAAAGGGGTGACTGCTGACGGGGCTTGGAATTTTGAGACGGAAGACTATAAACCTTGGGACATCCGCTACTACCCGCGAGAAGAAAGATGGGAAATTGTTAAGGAAAATGGGGTGAAACAGATATATGGAGGGAAGAAAGACAACTTACCAGAAAATAACCCGTACCTTCAATGGGGCGTGAAATGGGGTGGTAGGAATGGCAACTGGATTGACAGTAGTATCATTACGTCAGAACAGGAACCTTTTGCACAGGCTTGGAATTTAGCAGAAATCCGCAATCCTTGGGGCGAAAAGGTCACTTTTGAGTACGAAGTCGATCTAGAACAAATTGGCAGAGGTGGTTATAAATATACCAGGGCTTGTTACCTAAAAAGAATTACCGCTATAGATGGGCGTACTGTTACTTTGATCTATAAAGAGAAACGGTATGATGAGCAAATAAGGGAGTATCAGATTCCTCATGAATATACTGGGCAATCAAACCTTAATGCTTATCAAGATAGGTACGAAACTGAGTTTCTTGACTCCATTGAAGTAAGACAAGAAGAATCCGAATCACTGTTATTTTCTCTTCAGTTTGATTATGAGTTAAATAATGTTTCCTTAATTGATTTTAATAATGCAGCTTTCTATAAGCGTTATCTAACAGGGATAACCCAGAAAAATGCAGCGGGAGAGTATTTACCTGGTTATAAGTTTGAGTATTACACCGAAAGCGCGGATATAAACGAAAATATTCATCGGGGCGCATTAAAGGACATTACCTATCCTGCTGGTGGTATTGCTACTTTTAGTTATGAAAAAGAAAATCTAGTTGGGACATCTCATAAAACCAATATCTCTGGTAACGGAAAACCTCGTGTTTGGTTCGGTGGAGATTATGTTGTTGTTGCTTATTATGATGATAGTCGGGGAAATTTGGATGTCAAAGTATATAGCTGGAATGGTAATTGGATCAGTTATCAACCAAGTAGTGGAGGATTTAATTTTAAGCTAGATCTTGAGAGTTTGCAGGTAATAACTCAATCTGATTTCTTTGCCCTAAGTTTCAAGGCAAATTCCCAAATGAATGTTTATCTATTTCATCAGGAAATGGGACGATTTGGACAATGGGTTTATGAAAATTACTCTTTAAATTTAGCTTCAAGTGATGTGCCAACCCACCTGGCTGTTGGCAGTGATTTTGTAGTTGCTTGCGCTTCTGGTGGGAGAGAATTAGGTCGCTATGTATGGAATCAGCAGTTAAAGAGTTGGGATGATAAAAGTACAACTATAAGTAAAGGTAATTATGCTTTAGCTGCTTTGGGTAATTATTTCACCATAGGTATCTATGATTCTGCTTCTAAAGACAGTGAATTAGCGTTATATTACCTAGATGAAATTAACAAACAATGGACTAGAGAAGCCATTGGAAGTATTAGTCGAGTTGAAGCAGACCAGAAAGGTAATCCCTATCTCAATTGGTCTTTAGGTAACAACTTCGCCACAGCAACCTTTATTAAAGCCTTTGGCAACAATATTGACTATGAAGTGCGAGTCTATCAATGGAATGCTGACTTTAACATCACTTCACCTCTGAGGAATTCTTACAGCGTACCTCAAGATACAAAACAACCTTTTGCTTATTCTGTAGCTAATAGTAGCTTAGTGGCAAATGTTGGACATCTTTGGCGATACAATGGCAGCGAGTGGAAAGAGAGTAATCTAAGAGTTGCTAGTGGAGAGAATAAATTTGCTTATGGTTCTGATTTAGCCATTGCCTCAAGTTCCAGTTCCAGTGATATAAAAGCTTACGATCCTTACCAAGATCGCTGGAAAAATTCTAATATACAGGGTTCCTGGTCAAGAGATGAATACCAACCTACTGTCAGTGGTGATTTTGTCACGATTGGAAACGCAATTTTTCACAGAAATAATCAAGGACAACTCAATAAAGATCGGCAATCAATTCCATCTGGGATTAAGCCAGATAGCATTATTAATCGTGCTCCTTTTTATATTGCTTGCGAGACGAATGATGGACAGGCTCAGATATTTTTCTTAAAAAATGGCAAGGTTGTTAATACCGAATTTCTTTCAGAAAGGATTTATGTTGATAACGAAAGCAGCAAGGGAAAATCGGGAACAAACTTAGCTGGATTTAATGCTTTTGTTACATACAAAGGAAACAATTTTGATCGAGCTTCTAACTTAAATTTATATTATGTTTTTGATCAAAAAATCAAAGGAAATGTTAATGATTTTCCTGTGTTTAAAGTAACTATTAATGATGGATATCAAGAAAGTCAGACTAGCTATGATTATGATACAAGCAAGATAGCTATTAGTGTTCAAGGAATAGTTACTGAATATTCTTCTGTTACGGTGATTCAAGGTAGTGAAAATTCGCGATTAACGCCTTTTGGGAAGACTGAACATCTTTTTTTTAATGGACTTTCAGCAGACGGTTTAGGGTTTAAGGATTTTCAAGGAATACCTCCTTATTACTACAGCTTGTTGCATGGTTCTCTGTATCAACAGAAAGCCTATAATGCCACAGGTGATGAATTAACCCGCCAAACTGTGGAATATGACATCGCAACTGAAAGACAGCGATTAGGAGAGTCCAGAAATGTCAATTTATATGGTTTTTATATTCAACAAAAACGGGAGGAAAGTATTATTTATGGCAAGGAAATTAGTAGCATAGACTCTAAGGTCAATGCCTCGTATGTGGGAGTTAAAAAAGAGGTTGAATATGAATATGACTCGGCAACGGGATTCTTAAAAACACAGACAAGTAAAAATTACAATAGTTTGGGTGAAGAGGAAATACTGACACAAACTTCTGTTTATGGTTGGGAAAAGTATGATGGATTGAAACAACAAAATATCCTGACTCCTGTTGTCCAAACTGTTAGCAAAACTAATAATAAAACTACTGCTATTGCTGTTTCTACTTGGAAAGATTGGGGAGAAGGAAAATGGGGGTTATACAGAAGTTATCAAGGACTTAAGGAAACTGCTATTTTTGATCAATGGAATAGTCAAAGTGAACCAAATATAACCGATTGGTTGAAAATTTCAGAAGTAATTTCTCGGACTTCAAATGGAGTGATACAGGATTCAGTTGATGTTGATGGAATTCACAGTTCAATTCTATTAGATAATAAGCAATTTTATCCTATTGCTCAGTTTGGTAATGCGACTGTTGAAGAAGCAAGTTATACAGGGTTTGAAGCTTACGAAAATCTTAGTGATTGGAGGGTAAATCAAGGAAATATAACTGATTTAATTGTCACAGGGGATGCTCATACAGGTGTTTCTAGTTTGCAACTTAACCATAATGTTACTCTCACGAAACAAGCACTTCTGACGATAACCAATACGAACCAATTCTATATTGTTTCTGCTTGGATTAAAACAGAAACAGGGTTTGCAACAGATGGGGGACAAGGGTCAGTTAGGCTCCAATTTTACAATGATAGTAACCCAGTGGGACAACCTATTGCTGTGCCAATTGAATCCACTGATAACAAATGGACATATTGGCACTATACGATTAATCCTAATCAAATTCAGGGAACACAGTTAGGACTAGAGATATCTAATCAAAAAGCCTCTACATCTCTTTTGATTGATGATATTTGCTTTGTTCCGTTGATGGGTGGTTTCCAAGGAAATGTTTATCAACCCAAATATAAACTTGTTACTGCACAATTAGGAAATGCTGGCGATACGGTGCGTAATTTCTATGATTCTTTCCAACGTCAAGTAGCAGAGATTGGACTTGCTGAGACAGTTAACGGTGTTACCACATCCTATTTAACTCGACAAGGAAATGATGATGCAAATTATGTCTTTCCTCCAGATAAACCCAACAGTATTCTCAGTATTGCAGCAGCATCAGGAGGTGTCTATGCTAACTTTATTAATGGGGAAAAATGGCGACAAGATTGGCAATCATCTCAACCTAATAATTGGCAAGTAGAAAATAGTGCTTTAGTTCATACTGGAAATACCTTAGACAGCATTATTTATCAGTCTACGGCATCTTTTAGTAACTATGGGTTAAGGTTATCAGTTCATGCTTCAGATATATCAGAACAACCGTTAGGTATTCGCATTGGTAATCAATTAACGGTAACTTGGACACAAAATCAGGGTTGGAGTTTAACTCTTAATGGTGCATCTTCTCAAGTTAATCATACAGGTTCAATGCCCCATGAATGGTTATTAGTGGCTGCCAATAATACCGTTTTATTCTATGCTGATGGTCAACAAATCTTTGCTCAAACCATAGAAGATAATATTACTGGTGCGCTTGAAATATTTACTGCTGATCGAGTTAGTTTTTCTAATATTGTTACCTTCAAAAATCCCCAAATTGGCATTACCTATACTGATGGTGCAGGAAAAGAACGACAAACCCAAGCATTAGAAGAAACCAACTGTCTGGTAACTGAAACGGTTTATGATGTCTTAGATCGTCCCGCCATAGCAACTAAAACAGCAAAGTTTGATAATACTATCTTTGGTTATCGGCAAGCATTTGTTGAGAGTATAAATTGGGAGTCTGGTATTTTAACGGGAGAAGTTGCTGATTATTATCTTGAAGATGAAGGTTATCCTTACAGCAGGACGGTATATGAAACGTCACCCTTGAGTCGTCCCATTCGACAAGGAATACCAGGGAAAGCGTTTGCTATTGGTAATGGTAATACCCATATTGTCACCCGTGAGTATGGCACAAATATCCAAGGATTTTTTGCAGAAGATAACTATCCGTCGGGACAATATTTAGTGGATAAGGTAACAGATGCGGACGGAACGCCTGTTTATACCCTTCGAGATCAATTAGGACAGACTTTAGCGCAAAAAGCTGGCCCTATAGAAGAAGGAAGTGATGTTTATCAAACTACTCGCAGTGTTTATGATGTGGCGGGAAATCTGGTTAAAGTATTGCTTCCTAATCAGTTTGTCCCTCCTGAAGGTTCCCAACCCGACGCTTGGGAAATCACGATGGAATACGATTTCTTGGGACAAATGACCAGTCAAACGAACCCAGATTCAGGAACGACACGGTATATCTATGATAAGACAGGTCGTCCTCGGTTTATGGTGGATGCAGAGGGGTTAGCATCGGGAATCATTCTCTATCAGAAATATGATGTCATCGGACGTTTAATTGAGTCAGGTTGGTTTTCGGGAGATTGGGAAACCGAGAGTGCTACCTTACAGGAAGAAGCGGATACTAACCCTAATTATCCCCAACAAGGTAACTGGCGTAAACGTTCTATTTATGATGGGGATGGTTCAAACCCTGATTTAATTGGTCGTTTATGGAAGGTTTTGAGTAGTAATCAAGGGGACGGCAACACCGATGTTGAAGAGGTATATGATTATGACGAGTTGGGAAATGTAGCAAGTAAAACCCTGACGGTGACGGGATATGCAGCGCAAACGGTTCGCTATGAATACGATAATCTGGGCAATGTGATCAAAGTTCACTATCCTGATGACAGTAATAGTATTCCTGAAGTGGTTTACAGCTATAACAGTTTGGGAGAAACGATTGCTATCGGAACACCCCAAAATACTCAACGGTTTGCTAGTTATACTTACAATGCTGATGGCAGTTTGGCAACCACTAACTTAAATAATGGGGGAATACAAGGCAATCTTAACTATAATTCTCCTGGTTGGCCAACCCGCATTGGTCACGAAGTAAATAACTCCCTAGTGATAGAACAATCTCTTACTTATACAGAGGGTGGTTATCAAGATTCAGGATATTACAACGGGAATATTGCTCAAAATACTATCAATTATGGGACATGGGAGAATGCCCCCCAAAGTTATGACTATCAGTATCAGTACGATAAGTTAGGACGGTTAGAGGTTGCCCAAAATCCCCAAAATGAGCAAGCGAGTTTAGGAGTTGATCAACCAACAACTTATGATATTAATGGCAATATTGAAACCTTGAAACGGAGTGACAGTATTAATGAGTATGAATATATCGAGAATACGGATAAGGTAAACGGGGTTAGTAATGACAGTGAACCTCAAAACTATAGCTATGATGCCAATGGGAATGTTAGAAGTGCTTCCCATCGCCAGATTACTAACATTGATTATGACCCCATCAGTCAGTTAACCACTAAGGTACAGCTGGAAGGAGAAACCTCCGTTTCCTTTAAGTATGACGGGGGAGATCAGCGAGTCTTGAAAACGTCTCAGGATAGTTCAGGGAATCAAACCGCAAAGAAGTTATACGTTCATGGTTTGAATGATTATCCCCTATTGGAAATGAGTGAGCGATCAGTACAGTATATCTATGGTTTAGGTGGGTTACTCGCACTGGTAAAAGATGGCAAGGTTTACACCATACTCAAAGATCATCTGGGTTCAACTCGTGTGGTAGTTAATGAAGTAGGAACAGTCATTGCTGCCTTTGATTATCTGCCTTTTGGGGATTTGATGGGGACTGCTTACGGAAATCCAGAGATTATTAGTTATCGCTATACGGGACAAGAATTTGATACGGAGTTAGGACTGTATAATTATCGGGCGCGAATTTATGATCCGCGTTTGAGGCGATTTTATGCAACAGATCCCGCAGGACAGTTTGCGAGTCCCTACATATTTGCTGGTAACAATCCTATCCTCTTTTACGATCCTACTGGAATGTGGTCATGGGCTGCGATTGGAGGATTTTTTGGCGGAATAGCTACGATCATAGGAGGAGTTGCTTTGACCATCGTTACCGCAGGTGCAGGTACAGTCGTAGGTGGCGCACTCATTGGTGCGGGAGTATCAAGTGCAACATATAGTGCAACCCATACCGACAATTGGGAGCTTTCAGAGTGGGGTACGTCGACTGGATTAGGTGCTGGTTTTGGTTTGATAGGAGGAGGTGTAGGATTAGCAACGGCTGGATTATCAACGGCCAAAGCATTTGCAACAGAAACGGTTTTCGGAGGGCTTGAAGGTCTTGCTGAGAGTGCTATAACTGGTAATAGCCTTTTGGCTGGGTTTGTGGGAGGTTTGATAGGAGGTGCTATTGGCGGTTCGTTAGGAAGAGGGGGAGCATTGAATAATCGTAGAATATTGAATCAGGCTAATGCAGATACTCCTGTAGGAATAGGACTCAATCAAATAGGCCAAAGTTCTGGTTTTGGTCATAATGTGATTAGCATCAACGGACGAATTGGTAACAGCTATCGTCGCGGTATGAGAACTTTTGAACAAAATGTCAACCCAGCACCATCAATATTGAGAAAAATGACACCAAGAAGAACGGGGGGTTACCAGCAAGTTGGTGATACAACTTTCATAGCTGAAATTACATCTCAGGCTAGTATAGACAGAACTGGTCTAAATGGCCTTACAGCTTCCAGAGTCTTCGATGCTCAAATGGGTCGTTTGTTTACATTAAATGTCACTACAGAAACAGCGAAAAGAGGTTTAGACTCAATTTCTAATAAGATAGGCAGAAATTTAGGTAATTATAATTACCTGACTAATAGTTGTACCTCGCATGTGGTAGATACGCTGAGTGCGATGGGATTCAAAGTTCCTCTTTACGCTCGAACTCCTAGAACCTTGCATTTTTGGTGGCAGAAGATGGGAGCAGGAAAATATGCTCCCTGATATTGCGATCGCAGCTCTTGTAGGGTGCGTTAGCGACAGCGTAACGTACCAAAACAAACTATAACGATGCATTGAAAAAAACAAAATGTTTCTTGATATTGACCAAACAAGTGCCTGACTCTCCACTACTCATCTGCTCAACTTTGATCGCAATTTCCTGTTCTTGAATGGGGAGCGAATTATCAAATCAACACTTTAACCAAACAAAGGAGACTCTGAAATTATGAAAATTCGCAATCAAAACCGATCTATACGTCCCCCATAACAAGAAATATCAAACCCTTATTTTTTGTCCTATGAAAAAGGATTGAACTATCAAGTAAACCCTCAAATCAAACAAAGGAGAATTTTCAATCATGACAGTACCAATTGGAACGATACTAGCCTACGCAGGCTTAGTTGATGGTAACGCTAGAGGAGAATTAGCTCGTCAAGGTTGGCTTATCTGTGATGGAGAAGAATATTCAGAGGAAGAGTATCCAGAACTGGAAAACACAATTGGTGTTTATTATGGAAGCCCCTCAATGGCTCGGCGTTTTAAGGTTCCCGATTTGCGCGGACGCTTTGTCCGAGGTGTAGATGATGGAACAGGAAGAGATCCTGATGCTAATTCTCGTTCCGCTTCCGTTGCTGGTGGAAATACAGGAGATCGAGTTGGTTCGCTTCAGGAGGATGAATACAAGGGTCATAGTCATCCTTTCCGTACACCACCATGGTACTGGAGCGAGGCAGATTACAACGGAAACACTTTCATTTGTGCAGCTCCAACACAAGCTAACGTCGCAGGTGGTCAACATAATGACAATACTAATGCAACAGGTGGCAAAGAAACCCGACCCAAGAACATTTACGTCAATTGGATCATCAAAGCTAAGGATGTGTAGCTGATTCTTAAGTTGTGAAATAGGGCGATCTCTTGTGGTGAATGGAAGGGGCGATTGCGTTGAATTTCAGAGCCAAAGTTAGGGTGCGATCGCTTGTAGTGAACGGAAGATGCGATCGCTTTTTATTAAGGTTTTGTCAGATGCGATCGCTGTTGACCAAGAATTTGCATCGGGCGATTGCTATTTTATTGGGTGTGATCGTGTTTAATCTCAAAGCTGAAGTTAGATTGCGATCGCTTTTTGTGAATGGGAGATGCACTCTCTATTTGGTTTACTGCGATCGCTGTTGAGCAAGGTATTGAAAAGCGCGATCACTTATAATAGCGATACTCCCAAGTTTTTTTCTAGTAAATTAATTAGACTTGAGAAATTCATTAACCGTAATAATTTTAATCCCTCGAAAAGGATTTAAAACTAATAAATCTTGGTCGCCAGTAATAATAAAATTAGCATTCCCGTTAACAGCTAATTCTAAAAATTTATTATCTTTAGGATCTCGACAAATAATAATCTTTTCAGTAATAGTAATTTGTTCTGATTCGAGTTTGAACTTGGTAATGAATTGATTCCGACTTTCTAAAGATACATATTTATTAAATTTAGGACGCTTTAAAATTTCTTCTAATTCTTGAAAACTACTCTCTGAAAATAAAATCTTTCCTATACTCCGGGCTTTTTTATAAGCTTTATCAGAAGAAGATTGAAAGATCAGAATTCCACTGACTAAAACGTTGGTATCAATGACAAATCTAGGTTTAGCCATTTTGCAGAATGTCATCTAAAATTTCTTGGGTTAAACCATTATTTTTAGCTTGGGTTTGTAGATCTTGGATAATATCATCAAGACTTTGATCTTGGATAATCTGCTTGAGTAAGTTATTAACTAAGTTTTGGATGTATTGTTTTTGATCAAATTCTGCTTCTCGATAAGCTTTAGCAATTTCATTATCAACTTCAATAGTAATTTTATCCATGTTATTACTCCTATTTTTATTGCTATTCTAGCGTGGAATTAATTTTCCTTATTAGAATGCGATCTCCTTGCACCCAATGCGATTACGACACGACTCGTAGCCTTTGGATCGTCTTTCTCTTCCATTCTTGCTGTTTTTAATATAAGTGCGATCGCCATCTCATTCCAAAGCGAAATTTAGAATTTTCAATTCTTAAAATCCTTAGCTTGCATTGATACTGCTAAAAAACTCAATATAAAGTTACAATACCCAATTGTCCTTAACATAGTTTTACTAAAGGACTAAGAAATATCAATAACTAGTGAGCCAATACTGATAACCATATGTTCGACTTATTAAACGTCCTGTTCGCCTTTATTATCTTGGCGATCTTATTATTGGTATCGGTATATATCAAGCAGAAAGTTCAATTACTCCAGCAGTTATACTTACCCGAATCAATTATCGCAGGAGCGATCGCCTTATTGTTAGGTGGAGAGGTATTAGGAGCGATCGCCTTAAAGATTAATCCCAATTCTAGTTTAGTTAGTGGTTTATTCCCCGAAACCATGCAACAGATCTGGGTGCAATGTCCTGGAGTATTTATCAATATTGTTTTTGCCGCTTTATTTCTCGGAGAAAATATTCCTAATCCTCAAGATATCTGGCGTAAAACTGCGCCTCAGGTGGCTTTTGGTCAGAGTTTAGCTTGGGGACAATATGTATTTGGTATTCTGACGGTTACTTTCATTTTAATTCCCCTGTTCAACATCGATCCTTTAGCAGCAACCCTGATTGAAATTGGCTTTGAAGGAGGACATGGCACAGCGGCAGGAATGGCTGCTACCCTTGATAAGCTGGGTTTTTCTGAAGGGGGAAATTTAGCTTTAGGTTTAGCAACCGTGGGCATCATTACAGGTATTGTCGGGGGGACTTGGTTAATTCAGTGGGGACAAAAGCAAGGCTATATCCAGCAAGAGAATTTAACCATCAAGCAGCAAGAGTTAGTTGCCACCAAAGAAACAGAGTCACCAGCATTAACGATAGAACAGCTAGGAATTGATCTCCTTTCCCTTAATTTTGGTTTTACAGCAATTGCGATCGCTCTAGGGTGGTTAATTCTTCAAGGGTTATTTTGGTTAGAATCAGTCTCTTGGGGCAAAAATGGTTTAGAAATTATAGAAGCTGTTCCCTTATTTCCCATGGCATTGATTGGAGGAATTATTCTTCAGCTAATCATGAACAGATTAGGCATAGATTATCTGATTGATCGCCAGATGCAGGAAAGAATTGGCGGTGTTGCGATCGATGTCGTGATTATTACAGCGATCGCAGGTCTTGATTTAACTATTCTGAGAGATAATTTGGGAGTATTTGTCAGTCTTTCCCTCATAGGGATTATCTGGAACATCTTTGCCTTCGTCGTAATTGCTCCCCGCATTATTCCTATTCATTGGTTTGAGAGGGGACTAGGAGATATGGGACAGTCAATGGGGGTGACTGCCACAGGAATCTTATTAATTCGCATGGTCGATCCTGAAAATAAAACCGCCGCCTTTGAAAGTTTTGCCTATAAACAACTTTTCTTTGAACCGATTGTGGGAGGAGGCTTGTTTACTGCTGCTGCACCAGTCCTCATAGTTCAATTTGGTTCAATGCCGATTTTATTATTGACTTCAGGACTACTTGTTTTCTGGTTAGTTTTTGGCGTAATTAATTATCAGAAAATTACAGAACAATAGCCAAATCTCAGTTTTTCAGCAAGCCCTACTTAAGTAGGTAGGCAGAATTAAATATAAAACCAAAATAAAAGAGAACGAAGTCAGAGGTAAGTGTCTTTTAACCTACTACCTACTACCTACTACCTACTACCTACCCCAACCATCTTCTAATTAATTTTACCCACCTACTTAAAATGCTTTTCTTCGTGCAGCCCCTCTGGTAGATTAATCCTAGTCCCAAAATTTAAATTTATCTTTAGACTTGGGTAATTTTTATTAATTTATTTAACAAGCAATTTGGAGGAAAGTCGCAGTGGCTAAAAAGACTGTCGCGAGTTTAACAGAAGCTGATGTCTCAGGAAAGAAAGTATTAGTAAGAGCTGATTTTAATGTTCCACTAGACGATGGTGGCAATATTACCGACGATACTCGCATCAAGGCTGCCCTACCTACGATTAAAGACTTGATTGGCAAGGGTGGTAAGGTAATCTTATGTAGCCACATGGGTCGTCCCAAGGGCGAGGTCAAGGAAAAATTGCGTCTTACTCCAGTTGCCAATCGGCTTTCCGAATTATTAGGACAAGACGTTGCTAAGTGCGATGATTGTGTTGGCGATGCTGTAGCTGCAACTGTCAACGCCATGAGCAATGGTCAAGTTGTTTTATTGGAAAACCTGCGTTTTCATAGCGAAGAAACTAAAAATGACCCCGAATTTGCCAAACAGTTAGCTGCTAATGCTGATTTGTACGTCAATGAAGCATTTGGTACTGCTCACCGTGCCCATGCTTCCACGGAAGGGGTAACTAAATATTTGAGTCCTAGCGTTGCTGGATACCTAATTGAGAAAGAATTAGACTATCTTCAAGACGCGGTAGATAATCCTAAACGTCCTTTGGCTGCAATTATTGGTGGCTCCAAAGTTTCTAGTAAAATCGGCGTAATCGAAACTTTATTAGACAAGTGTGACAAACTTCTGATCGGTGGTGGAATGATCTTCACCTTCTATAAGGCTCGTGGTTTAAGCGTGGGTAAATCCTTGGTAGAAGAAGATAAATTAGATTTAGCTAAATCCTTAGAAGCTAAAGCCAAAGCACAAGGCGTAGAATTGCTATTACCTACTGATGTAGTTGTCGCTGATAATTTTGCCCCCGATGCTAATGCGAAAACTGTCAGTATTAATGATATTCCCGAAGGTTGGATGGGATTAGATATTGGATCCGATTCAATTAAAGTATTCCAAGATGCTCTAGCTGACTGTCAGGCAGTAATTTGGAATGGTCCCATGGGTGTCTTTGAATTTGATAAATTTGCTGCTGGTACAGAAGCGATCGCTCATACCTTAGCAGGTAAATCTGATGCTGTCACCATCATTGGTGGTGGTGATTCTGTGGCTGCGGTAGAAAAAGTCGGTGTAGCTGAAAAAATGAGTCACATCTCGACTGGTGGTGGTGCAAGTTTGGAGTTACTAGAAGGTAAAACTCTACCTGGTATCGTGGCTTTAGATGATGCTTAAGAACAGTCAACAGTTAATATTTAATATTAAACAGTGATCAGTATTCAATGATCAATGTTTAATAGTGGTTTTAGCCTGTGGATTGACTTTGGTTTTTCTACAGGCTTTTGTTGCTTCTTGTACCAAAGTCCAGCTATCAATTTCAGGCTTTAAATCAACGTCAGCGTCCAACGAATTTTATTTCTCAGAGAATTTTTAAGGTTGGGCAACGAAGTAATGGGCTATTCCCTATCTCCCTATTTCCCCATTTCCCAAAGCAAAACTAGTAAATTTGGTACTCATCGAACTCGCGTTAAATCAGCGACGCCAAAATACAAATCTTTGTTTATTTTTTACTTGTGATATCTTATCGGGAATAAATTGTTCTCTCAGACCGATGTTGTCATAATCACCAGTTAGATCAATAAAACTAAATGATTGTTTACTATCCTTGGCTATCAAAAATTGTGAATTAGGCAAAGCATATATTTTCGCATCCACTGCTTCAGCAAAATACACAGCAAAAGGAAAAACAAGAGTTGGTTCAAATTTAGTTGAATGCTGCCAAACAGTGCTGGAAAAGTCATCTCCTCCAATCCATCCACCATCTTTGATTTTGGGAAATAAACGAATTAAATCTATGCTGATACCTTTAAGGGTATGATCTCCATCGACATAGGCAAAATCAAGCTCACCGTCGGCTATCTTTTCCACTACTTCAGTTGTCTTGCCCCGTAAGACAATACGCTTCTCAGATGCAAAATCAGTTTTGGATTTGGTTTCTGAGAGAAACTTTTCAAATATGTTATCCTTCTTATTTGCTGGCTTATTCCAGTCGTCTAAGTGACGCCAAGGATCGATCATATAATATTTTTCTATTGAGTCACAGTTTTTGAGGAGTCTGGCAGCAAAATCTCCTTTGTAAACTCCGAGTTCAGCTAGATTTTTTGCCTTGATTGAGTTCAAAAAATTGCTCCAGAGTTCGAATCGAGAGTTTGATAGATCAATGCAGTTTTCAACAATCTGTTGAGTCATTTTATTATGATAATCCCGTTTGGGATATTAGAGATAGATTATAATCAGGGGAGAATCCCACACTACAGCAGTTTACCAATAATTCTGGTTCTAAATTTTCCCGTCTTTGATTCGGTTGCGTTTCCACCCAATATCTTGGACACTTGTCCTGTAGTATAAGGGCACAATGTAATATCAAGCAGGATAGAAAATATTCTCGATCATGAAATAACACAAAAGCGAAACCATCCACAGGCGAAGGGTGGGCTGTCCATGTTTACGATAGCGATCGCCACCTGCGGTTTACTCTAGAGCCTTCGCATATTTGAGCGTTCAGTTAGGGCATTGGGGTGGGTCTTCTAGTGGCTATTGTGTGGTCTGCACTCTATAGCGCGTCCCATACCCGCTTTTCTCACCAAGAGTGCGATCGCTAAAACCAGAAGCCTTACCTCATCTAGGTTTAACCCTGGTATCCACTCCTGCGGTCAAATGACAGTGTGTTGTTAGAGTTACCGCCTGGATCAGAACCA
>JASJDR010000084.1 GCA_030065615.1 Xenococcus sp. MO_188.B8
CTCAGCGTTAAGATTGCCAATACAGAAATCGATAATTGGGTACTTGACCAGAATACAAGCGGTTCTAATCAAGATCTCTCCCGCATTATCTCTCAGGGAATGTATATTGATGCTAACGCGGCGATTGAGATTCAAGGACAAAAAGAAAGTGGGGAATATGCTCGCGTTGATTATATTGAATTCGTTCCTGCTAATGCTCCAACTGAAGATGTAGTTCTTGGTCAAGATCCTATTGTCATAGAAGCGGAAAACATGACCCTTTCAGGAGGTTATTACCCAGATAATTACTACTATAACGGTACCGTAATTCGTACTGGTTCTAATCCTTCTGGGGTTGCTAGTAGTACATTTACTGGAGAAACTGGTTATTATCAAGTAAAAGTTCACTACATTGATGAATCCGATGGTAATGCCTCACTCAGCGTTAAGATTGCCAATACAGAAATCGATAATTGGGTACTTGACCAGAATACAAGCGGTTCTAATCAAGATCTCTCCCGCATTATCTCTCAGGGAATGTATATTGATGCTAACGCAGCGATTGAGATTCAAGGACAAGCAGAAAGTTCCGAATTTGCTCGGGTTGACTATATCGAATTTATTGCTGTCGAACCTCCGGCCACTAACGATTCTAGTGATTCTAGCGATTCTTCTCCCACAGATGTAGATTTACCTCGTGAAACTATTAGTATTACTCCTGAATTAGAATTAGGAGACAATAGTGACATTCTCAGAGGTGGTGCTGCTAATGATGGTATTGATGGTGGTGCAGGAAACGATATTATCTTCGGGGAAGATGAGTTCAATGATTCGAGTAATATTTCGCCTGTTTTGGTCGATGATGGTGTTTTCCAATACGGTCATAGTACTTATTTCTTGAGTCAAGCAGGTACTTGGCAAGAAGCACAAGCAGAAGCCGAGAGTTATGGTGGTAACTTAGTTACAATCAATGATGCTGCGGAAAACAAATGGTTGCTCGATACCTTTGGAGTAAATAACGATTGGCTCTGGACTGGATTCACCGACCAAGCACAAGAGGGAGAATTTGAATGGATTAGTGGACAAGAGACAACTTATACTAACTGGGCACCAGGGCAACCCTATGACGATGGAGGTAACCAGCATTACGCGATCCTCAATTGGAATAACCAAGGATGGGATGACAACCAAGGAACCTGGCAATGGCAAGGGATCATTGAGATTGATTGGTCTAGTGTTGGTGGTAACGATACGATCTTTGGTGGTGCTGGAGATGATCAAATTTATGGTAACTCTGGTAATGACGTAATTTATGGAGATAATTATGGTGATGATACCGCTAACATCAATAACAGTGTAGATGTTGCTAGTTTACCTGACGGCACAATTCACAACGGTAGCCGTTATCTAGTCACTGATAATGCAATGACTTGGTCAGATGCTCAAGCCTATGCAGAAAGTATCGGTGGTAACTTAGTCACAATCAACGATGCTGCGGAAGAAAAATGGCTGCAACAAACTTTTGGTACTAATGAAAATCTGTGGATTGGGCTCTCTGATGCAGAAACCGAAGGAACTTGGAAATGGGCTAGTGGTGAAGTTAGTGATTGGGTTAATGGAGCAACTAACGATGGTATTTATACTAATTGGAGTCCAGGACAACCTGATGACTACAACGGTTTCCAAGATTATGCGGTCATGAACTATACGATGAGCGGAACGACAAATAATCTATGGGACGATCAAAACTCGGATGCTCAGTACAGAGGTCTAATCGAGATTAAATTGTCTAGTAACGCTAGTGGCAATGATAATCTAATGGGTAATGGTGGTCACGATGTGATCCATGGTGGCGCTGGTGACGACGTTATCAATGGTACCGATCAAATAGTTGCTGGTTACTTAGAACGAGATGTCCTTAATGGTGGTGATGGTGCAGATACATTCGTCCTCGGAGATGAAACTCAAGCCTACTATGCTACTGGTGGCGCTCAAGATTATGCTGTGATTCAAGACTTTAACTCTAGTCTGGATACTATACAGGTTTATGGTTCTCTTACTACAGATTATCAACGAGTACAGCAAGGAAATGATACTCATCTCACTCGCAATGGAGATTTGGTTGCAATTCTAGAAAATACTATTACTTCGAATCTCACTGAGTTGAATTTTGAGAATGTCAGTATAGTCTAATACCAAATTAAATAATCTTCACAACAGATCATGGGTAGGGGCGATTGGCCAATCGCCCTTACAGAATCAAGTGTAGAATTCTAATTTTAAATTGGTATAAGGTGATTTCCCAGAAAGCTTACACCTGGTAGGTAAAATTAATTTTTAAGTACTTTATTAATTTGAAACTAAGGTTGAATCACCCTAATGTTATCGATACTTTACTTGTCTGTAAATATTCTATAGCAATTCTTATGCTAAGTTATTTACTAATATAAACTCAAGGCAACTACATAAATCAACAAAATTGTTCCAAGTGTGAAATATTACACTTGGAACTTCTTGCTATCTATAGCTTTGGCAAAATCAGTATTTGTTTTTACTATTAGTAAATCTCGGCAAGTGACAGAAGAGGGATACAGGCTGTAAAATTAGGTAATAGGAAATAGGGATTTGAGGTTTTACATCAAGTTCAAATCTGTAACTTATAACTCTGAGAAACGCTATATTGCATTGTCAAATAATAATTATAAATCAATAATTCGAGCGATACAGAGTTAATACATAGAAAAATAGTCTAGCTTTTATTTAGTTTAAAATCCCCGTATTTACCCTTAGACAAGCAGTTTTCAAAAGGCTTGAATTTTACAATAATTTCTTGAAAGATTTAACTTAACTTTGCCTAAATCAATATGGTTCTTTTTAATATTGAGTTGACACACAAAAATTGAGAGTAACCATCATTTGCCTTTAGTGAGAGACGATTGTAAAAGAAATAATTATGAAAATAAACTTTATTTATGCCCCTGATGTTAGTTTCGAACAAATGATTGGTTATGAGATCGCATCAATTATGTGGGGTCAATTATTTACCGATGATATAGAAGTTAATATCTTAGCCAAAAACACCGATGAACTAAATTCTAATGTCATTGGTGGGGCAATTCCCGAATTTCACGAACAACATTACGGCTTATTTCTGCAATATTATGAAGCAGATATCACCTCCGAAGAAGACCAAATAGCCTTCGATGCTCTACAACAAGGCAATACCATTGATTTCTTACTCGACGGTGATTTAGTTGGTGGCAATACCAAAATCAAACTAACTACTGCTTTAGCCAAAGCCCTCGGGATGAACGAAGCAATTAGTTTAGACCGCTATGTTTTAGATGAGTCACAACATTTGTTCGATGGCACTATTATGATGAACCGGGATTTTGCCTGGGACTTCAATTATTTACGCAATAGTGAAGCTGCAGAAAACACTCTCGATTTTATGAGTGTAGCTCTCCACGAAACAGGACATATTCTCGGTTTTACCAGCAGTTTAGATTTCTCTCTCGAACAAGAAACTCTTTTTTCTGGTCGGACAGAATTAAGTAATTTTTCTCCTCTGGACTTATTTCGTTTTTCTGCAGAAAGTTTAACTCAGAATAACCCTGATGGTGCCGTTAATGATCTATCCATTGGCGGAGTAGCATGGTTTTCTCCTGATGGGGGAGAAACTATCAGTGCCAACATGTCCACCGGAAAAGATGGCGATGGCTTCCAAGCTAGTCACTGGGAGAGACGCTACGATCCTTTGGGCATTATGGACCCCACTCTTTGGTATCAAGAGCGAGCATCGATTACTGACCTGGATGTCTTAGCTTTCGATCTGATGGGTTACGATTTAAGTTCAGGAGCTCAAGATGTTGAGGAATTATTTGAGAGTGAAAACTTAGAAGTTATACTCGCCCAAGCTAAAGTTCAACTAGCTCATAAACTGGGCTATTCCGTACAGTACATAGAAGATAATGCAGATGTTCCTGTCTCTTCTTTAGACTTGATAGCAGAGATGGAAGCAGCAATGCTAGAAGCTGCTCAAGGAAATACTTCCAATACTACTTTCAACGGAACTTCAAATCCAGGAGATGTCACAGAACCCCAAAATGACTTTACCGAAGGTGTAAGCACAATGACACAGAATGCTTATAACTGGTGGTCTCAAGGTAACGGCGGAGGTAATTCCTGGTGGCAAAACCTGTATGAATGGTGGTCTCAAGGTAACGGCGGAGGTAATTCTTCCTGGCAAGAACTCTACGAATGGTGGTGGCAAAACAACGGCGGGGGTAATTCTTCTTGGCAAGAACTTTATGAGTGGTGGTCTCAAGGTAACGGTGGCGGCAACTCTGCTTGGGCACAACTTTATGAATGGTGGATGCAAGATAACGGCGGTGGCAATTCCTGGTGGCAAGAAGTGTCCCATGCTAGTCAAGATGAAACTACGTTAGAAAATATCGAGTTACCAGGAGAAAGTAACGACACAACCGTTGGCGCTGCTTATTATAAAACAATCAAAGGTGAGAACGAAGATGACATCATTGGTGGAGATATCAGCGATGATGATATTGACGGCAAAAAAGGTGATGACCTAATTGACGGTGCCGAAGGTAATGACACTATCCTTGGTGGTGACGGTTACGATACGATCTTTGGTTTTGACGGTCAAGATTCCATTATGGGTGGTGACGGCGATGATGTAATTTCGGGAGAATCCGACAAAGACGTTCTCTTGGGAGAAGCTGGTTCTGATGTCCTCATGGGAGGTGACCACGATGATTATCTAGATGGAGGAACAGGTAGAGACTTTCTGAATGGCAATACTGGACATGATGTATTAAATGGTGGTGCAGGAGATGATGCTCTAGAAGGAGAAGCAGGTAAAGACCTCTTAATTGGCGGGTCGGGTCTGGATATTGGTAATGGTGGTAGTGGTGATGATTTTATCTTCGGTGATGAGTATTCAGAAAGTTTCAAACAAGCCATTGGTGATAATGCATCTGCTCTCGTCGATCTATTTACTCCTACTACAGAAGAAGATACCAGTGTTGTTGATGATTCAGCAGTAGACAAATTGGTTGACTTTGGGTTGAATCAAACACCACAGAAAATCGAAGCAGAAGATATGACCTTGTCTGGAAACTATACTGTAACTTCTGGAGGTTTAGTTCAGACCAATTCATCTTCGGCTCAACTTAGCACAGTATTTAACGGAGAAGCAGGACTTTATGAAATTGTAATCGGCTACCACGATGTTTCTGGTGATGCTAAAATTACTGCTTCTTTAGGATCAGGAGGACAGTTAGATAGCTGGTTACTCAATCAAAATTCGTCAAGTTCTTCTCCCAGTGCGTCCAACTTTAACACCAGAACTATTGCTAGTGAAGTTATGCTCAATGGCGGTGAGTCTCTAGTTCTAGATACAGTTGTTTATGCCGCTAGTAGTGGTGATGACGATGATGACGGTGGTGGGGTTGTCAATGATAAAGCCTACATCGACTATGTTGAGTTTGTGCCTATCGTTGATAACACTATCGAGGTAGTTCTAGACCCTGACCCTAAAACTACTGACCCTAAAACTACTGAACCTAACACTACTGATACCTCTGACACCCTTCCGGCAATAGAACTAGGAGCTGGTAGCGACATCTTAAGAGGTGGCAATGGCAATGATGGGATTGATGGTGGTAAAGGTAACGATGTTATCTTCGGGGAAGATGAGTTAAATGATTCGAGTAATATTTCTTCTCCTGGGATCAAGGATGCTATCCATAACGAAGATAGTCATAGTTCTTACATCTTGACTCAAAAAGCTACTACTTGGGAAGAAGCACAAAAAGAAGCACAAAGTTACGGCGGTAACTTAGTTACGATCAATGATGCTGCGGAAGAACAATGGCTTAAGGATACTTTTGGCACAGATCAAACTTTCCATATTGGTTTAACAAGGACTGAACAGTGGATTAGTGGGGAAAAACTTACTTATAAAACCAGTGACTTCAATTCTGTTGAGACCCAAAATGTTCTTCTAGATAGCTCTGGAACCAAAATACTCACAACTGATACTAAAACACTCACAACTTACACTAGAACACTCACAACTGATACTAAAACACTCACAACTGATACTAGAACACTCACAACTGATACTACAAACCAAGATGAAAAATTTGGCATCATTGAAATTGATTGGTCTAGTGTTGGCGGTAACGATACTATCTTTGGTGGTGCAGGAGATGACCGAATTTACGGTAACTCTGGTAATGATTTGCTCTACGGTGATGACCTGATCGGAAACCAAATTATTGTCCAAACTCCTACAACTATGACTTTCCAGCAAGGAGTCAATGGTTACAATGGCACAGTTGATACTTTTCTTCAAAGCAGTAGCACGAATGCTAACAATAGCAGTGATACCTCTCTCATTGTTGATAGTAGCAGTGCAAACCATAGTTTAATTCGGTTTGAAAATATCTTTGGCAGCCAGGCAAGTCAAATTGCTCTAGGTAGCACTATCAACTCTGCAATCTTGGAAATTGATGTTTTTGACGCAGGTAACAGCTTTACAGTTCACGAACTGCTAACAAATTGGGCAGATAGCAGCACTTGGAACTCTTGGGGTAGCGGAATTCAAGCCAACGGGGTAGAAGCAGCTAGTACACCAGTTGCCACTACTAACTGGGTAAATACAGGTATTCTGCAAATTGATGTCACAGCTAGTTTGCAAGCTTGGATAGCCAACCCCTCTGCTAATATGGGATGGGCTTTTCTCCCCACAGGCTCTGATGGAGTTGATTTTTACTCTGCCGAAGGTAGCAATGCTCCTCGCTTGGTAGTCGATTATCTTTATAACGAAACTCAATCTACTCCTACAGAAGGTAATGACAACATCACTGGAAATGGTGGTCACGATGTGATCCACGGTGGCGCTGGTGACGACATTATCAATGGTACCGATCAAATAGTTGCTGGCTACCTAGAACGAGATGTCCTTAATGGTGGTGATGGTGCAGATACTTTCGTCCTCGGAGATAAAACTCAAGCCTTCTATGCTACTGGTGGCACTCAAGATTATGCCGTGATTCAAGACTTTAGATATGGTCTAGATAATCTACAACTTCATGGATCTGCAGCTGATTATCAATCAGTACAGCAAGGAAATGACGTTCATCTTACCCGCAATAATGATTTGGTAGCTATTCTAGAAAATAATAGCACTTTAGATATGAAGATCGGTGGTTTTGAGTATCTTGGCACAGTGTAAGATGATTTCCCAGAAAAATCATAGGTACTTGGACAAAATTAATTGTATATAGCCTTTCTCGTATTAGTGAGGTACACCTTGTCAAGATTAGACTCTGGGCTCTAGGCTCTAGGCTCTAAGGATTTCAGCCTTTTTGACGAGCGACCCTGGCGAGGTTTCCTCGCCTAAGGAACGCGCGAGTTTGACTAAGTTTAGATTTGTACTTCATTAAACTGAGAACCGCTATATTCTGAATTTTGTTTCCCGTTCCCTATCTTTACTAGGTAATTTATTTTGCACAACTACTTAGGTAAGATTAAATGCCTTATACCAATTTAAAATCAGAATCCAACACTTGATTTGTAAGGGCGATTGGCCAATCGCCCCTACCCAAAAATTATCTTTTGTAAACACTAATTAAATTGGTATTAAACTTAACTTTGAACACACATAACAGGTAATATATTTGTTGTGAAATAGCTTTTTCTCAAAATTTAGTCCTTATGGAATTCGCAACAAGTCTAATGACAATAATGAATTATGGACAAATTTATTTATATAACTTTTGCGATCGTAGTTATGATTCCTTCTGCGGCTACTTTGATAACTAAAAGCTTAGCACAGTCAACAAACAGAGAAGTTTCTAGTAAAAATAGTCCTTATCTTGATCAATATAACTTCGAAGAATTCAAGAAACACCTTTCTAAACCCCCTCTAGTATTAACAGAAGAGGGGTAGTTCTGTAAAAATAATGATATAAAATGCTCTTTGGCATCAAAAAAAATTGCCTATTACTCTTCTGTAACTTTCCGAGATTTACTAATAGTAAAACAAATTTGAATAAAGAATAAGACAGATAATGTAGGGGTTTGGCAGTGCCAAACCCCTACCTAAATTCTATGTGTCGCAAACATTATTTAATTTGGTATAAAAACAAATACTGATTCTTTCAAAACTATAGATAGCAAACAGGTACAAGTATGATATTTCCCCCTTGGAACCATTTTGTCGATAATTTTATAATTCACAAATTGCCATGCCATGCCGCATTAAATTGTCATTTTGATTTTATTTTGAAGCTTTTTTATGTAAACGATTTTGAATCATCGTATTAAAAGCGTTGGATATTCGTCTTAAGTGAGGTTCGGTATAAGGAAAATTCTTGGCATGATCGAAGTTATGCCTCATGGCAGCGTTCAATTCAAAGATGAATAGCGTACCGTCCCGAAGTATTGTCAAGTCAATACCAAAAAAATCAAGCCCAACAAAGTCACGAATTTTGAAGAGTTTGTCAAGGTTTTCAGTTCCAAGATAGCTAACAGGATCATTGAGAAAAGATCGTTCTTCGTCCTGCATCCATTGATTTGTGTCCATTACATTATAGCGATCGCCGGAGTGAACATTCCAGGAATTATTGAATAAATTGGCAACGGGATAGAAATTACCATCGATAAAAAACACTCGTGTTTTGTTATAAACATTCCGTGCATTGCGGCAATCCTGAAATTGGATAATATAGTATTCCCTGTCGGCAGGGCTATTTTGCAAATGGCAGCAAAGCTCTTGTTGATTGTTAACAAGTTGCACGCTAGAGCCTGTTTGTGAACCCACTTGACGAACGATAAAGGGGAAAACAAACCCCAAACCGAAAATTTCCCTGGCGATCGCATCTAAAGAGATCCCGTCCCACCTCAGTCTTTCCGTTTTGGGGAAGCTGACACCTGGAATCATGTTCAGGCGCAGGGCATTGCGCTCGCGAGTCGTTTCCAGAACACGACGAGGATCGTTGATAACGGGAATGTTGGGATAGCGATCCACAAATCTGGCAGCAGCGAGTAGTGACATTCGTTTGAGATCGGGACAGGCGATTGTATTGAGCAGTAAATCACACTTAGGAATATCCTGTAACTCGTCAATATTGTTCTCTAAAATATTGAGAATCATCAAATTATATTGTTTCCGATGGATCAAATCCTGAATCGAGAAATGGCCGCCTCGCAAGAGGTTTTTGTAGGTGCCGTCAGCTTTTTGAACAATGCGATAAGCCGAGCCTTCTATCCCTCGAATTCTCAAGAGGGTTGGCTTCTGAGGATCGGGTTGACCTTCCCAGATCAGGGGATGGCGTCTGGCAACCTGGTTCATGATGGCACGGGCTGCCTTATAATCCCCGCGAGCATCAGCAATACTAGATAACGCCAGACCACTTTCGTAATCATCTGGAGAAATTTTTAAGCAAGTGAGAAAGGCTTGGGCTGCTGCAGCAAACTGCCCCCTACTCAGGAAGAATTGACCATAGATCTTGAGCTGGATTGCATGATGAGGTGGTAATTCCCTAGGGTGACAGTTAAGTTTAATTAATTCTTCAAAGCGAGGTAAACCCTTAAGTTCTTGGGCAAGGAAGGGAGGGGTTTTAGCAGGAGTTAGCTCTTCATTGCTGCTCTGACCATGAGAACTTACTATTTTCGAAGCAGGAGTGTAGTTCCCTGTCTGGGTTCGGCTCCCAGATTTAAAACTATCTAGTTCAAAACTGTCTACATGGAGACGTACTCGATAAAGTAAGCGATCGCTTTCTGGAGATAATCCCGTCCGTCCATGGAGCACCTTTCTATTGTGCATCAGCAGAATTTGTCCTGGTTGCAGAGGAAACTGAATCAATTGAGCAGATTGCTGTAGAACAGTATCTAAAGACTCAATAGCAGCGCGATATTTATCAGACAAAGAAAGAGCTTCGGCTTCTAGGGTTCGATCAATTTGCGATCGATAGTAACGAATCTGCTCATCCCCTGTGGTACCCGAAATAATGGGATATAGATTGTTGCTAAATGGAAATACTGAATCTCTTAGTAGCCCTAGGACCTCACTATCAATCTGTGACAAGATATCTTCTACAGGAATCATGATCGATTCACCGCCCATTTTATCGGCTACAATGCACTGGAATGCAACTAGCTCATGGGGTCTAATCATATAGGATGAATCGGTGTGGGGTGCTAAAGGCAGGTGGGTTCGGCTGTATTGAGTTACTTTTCCGCTAGTTATAACCTTTGTTCGATCAATCCGAACTTGGGTAAAAGAGACCTTCACTTGGTTTTGAGAGCCACGATCCAAAACAGATTGCCCCGAACCAAGGGCACAAACTGCTTGGGACAGATTGATCAGGTTAGTGCGGTCTTCAAGAGCAGGGTAGCCGTTGACGACAACAAAGTGAGGATAGGCACTCAATGCTTTGCAAATGGCTGGGGCGAGTTGCTCAAGAGATCCTATTTCCCCGTTTTTCAAACCTCTAGGAATCTGAGTAACTTCAAGTTTTGGAATAGTCAATGGTTTCATTGACATAGATAAATATACGCTACGGTTTTAAAGCTTTTTCTGTTAGTAGTATAGTTGTTAATTTAAACTAATGACATCGGTATCATCCTCATTGAGTAATACTAGGACTTTGAATCTCAATGGCAAATAAATGCCTCAGTTAAAAAATTTAGTATCAATGGAGAAAATATCAGTATTTTTTCGGATTTAATTGGCTCATTATTGTCTAAATAATTATCAAAATATTACAGCTCATTTACAGCTAATTTATATTACTTTATTGGTGATTAGTTTAAAATTAAACTAGTTGAATTATTGATTTTAAATCTATCTTTAAACATGAAAAGTAATCTATCGGGAGTTAAATCTTTACTTACGTTTTATTTCTTGACTATATTAATTACTCCCTATTGGCAAAGCAGAGCTATAGCTCAGGAAAAATTTAATCTTGCTACAACATCTAAAGTTACTTTTAATCCCCCAGCAGGAGATCAACCAAAAATCAGTCAAGGGGCAGCAACTCGTATTACCAGAAATTGTATAAATCCGTTAGCAAATTCTCAATTACCCCCTGTGCCAATAATTCCCGTTGCTACTCAAAGTTTAACCATTGCATCTCACCCCACCGTATTGGCTTATTTACCTAAAACTTCGGCTCAAAAAGTCCTCTTTAGCTGGCAGACTGAAAATAACCAAGATCACTATCAAATAATTTTGTCTCTTGACAACGAAGCAGGAATTATCAGCTTAACTCTTCCCGAAGATGCCCCACCATTAGAAGTCGGTAAAAATTATCAGTGGGCATTAGCTATTATGTGTGATGGTCAATTACACCCAGATAGCCCGATAATTCAAGGACAAATTCGCCGAGTAGCTCTAGAATCAACTATACGCGATCGCCTGGAAACTGCCAATCCTCTAGAAACTGCGACTATATATGGAGAAGCTGGTATTTGGTATGAAACAATTGCTACTTTAGCTAAACTGAAAACAGCACAACCAGAAGATCAAAATTTAGCATCTAATTGGAAATATTTATTGACTTCTGTAGGACTAGAAAAGATCTCACAAGTCCCAACAATTACTGAAAAATAACTGACTAGATTTACTAAAATTTGCAATACTGTGGGTCAGGGGATAGGAAAGATCAAAGATTTATTGATTAACTCTTTACCTATTACCTGTAAAAAAAAATCAGTATTTTTTCGGAGCTAATTTAATTATTTTTGTTTAAATAATTATCAAACTATTACAGTTAATTTATCTTATTTTATTAATTACTAGTTTAAAATTAAATTAGTTGAATTATATATTTTAAATTTTTCTTGAAAATGAAAAGTAATCTATCGGGAGTTAAATCTCTACTTACGTTATGTGCTTTGACTATATCAATTACTCCCTATTGGCAGCACAAAGCTCTAGCTCAAGAAAATTTCTCTCCTATTTCTGTTACCGCACCTCAAGTTACTTTTAATCCGCCAGCGGGAAAGCGACCAAAAACAAGCCAAGCAGGTGCTTCTCGCAGTATCGGAAAATGTATCAACCAAGCAGAAAATGCTGATGTACCCTTTTCCCCATTGCTTCCTGTTTCTGCCCAGGGATTAACTGTTGCTGCTCATCCGACTGTATTAGCCTATTTACCTCAAACCTCTGCTCAAAAAGTCTTCTTTAGCTGGCGGGATGAAAATAATAACGATCATTATCAAGCCATTATTCCCATTAATAATCGAGGAGGAATCATTAGCCTAACTCTTCCTGAAGATGCACCACCATTGGAGGTGGGGAAAAATTATCAGTGGTCATTAGCTATTATGTGTAATGGTCAATTACAACCAGATAGCCCGATCATTCAAGCACAAATTCGTCGAGTAGCGATAGCAGCCACTGTAAGCGATCGCTTAAAAAATGCCAATCCGCTAGAAACTGCTGCTATATATGGGGAAGCTGGTATTTGGTATGAAACAGTTGCCACTTTAGCCCAACTCACAACGGCGCAACCAGACAATCAAAATTTGGCATCTAATTGGGAAGATTTATTGACTTCCGTAGGACTAGAAAAGATCTCGCAAGTGCCCACTATGTTTGAGAAATAAGTAACTACTGACAAATCAAAAATTACGAGCGACAATAGGATTTGATTGAAGCTAAAAGTAAATTTTTGATAAAGTTCAGCTTGAAAAACAATTTAAAAGAGTTGCGGAATATTTTGGGGATCACTGGTTGCGTTTCTGCTCTGGCGATCGCATTAAGTTATGCTGGGATATTTCAAGCTTTAGAATTGTCTGTTTTAGATCGCTGGTTTCGTCTTCGTCCTTCAGAACCCAAAGATCAGCGAATTGTAGTTGTTACTATTAGCGAATCAGATCTTAATCATCTTCGACAATGGCCGATCTCTGATGAGGTTCTCAGTAAAGTGATTACTAACATCAGCCAACAAAAACCTAGAGTAATTGGTTTAGATATCTATCGCGATTTGCCTGTCAAACCGGGTACCCCGAAACTAGACGAAGTTTTCGGCTCTACGCCTAATTTGATTGGAGTAGAGAAAGCGATCGATGACATAGTCAAACCCTCACCAATATTAGAAGAGAAAGGGCAAGTCGCTTTAGCAGATTTAGTACTTGATTCTGATAATACAGTGCGTCGTGGTTTGTTATCGATTCAAGTCGATAACGATCAAGTTAAACTCGGTTTAGCCACCAGATTAGCTTTGATGTATTTAGCAGCAGAAGATATTGCCTTACAAACTGTGGGCAACACGGTGAGGCGTTCTCTAGGCAAAGCGCTCTTTGTTCCTTTCTCTGGTAATGATGGCGGTTATATTCGTGCTGATTCCGGCGGCTTTCAAGTTTTGCTGAATTTTCGGGGCACAGAAACTAGTTTCCAGCAAATATCGGTAGTTGATGTTTTAAATGGCAAGATACCAGAAGATTTAATGCGCGATCGCTTGGTCTTAATCGGTTCGACTGCTCAAAGTCTCAACGATTTATTTGCCACTCCCTATAGTGGCGATCTCAATAGATCAAAGTATTTACCAGGAGTCTATGTTCATGCTAATCTTGCCAGTCAGATTCTTGGCGCTGCTTTAGACGGACGAACCTTAATTAAGGTTATCAATGAACCGTTGGAATGGCTTTGGGTTGTGGCTTGGACTGGTGTCGCTTCGGCAATTAGTTTTTTGGTACTCAGTAGTGATGCCTTTGACAAACATAATCTATCTTTAGCAAAGTTAACTGTCATCTGCGTTATTGTACCTGGAGTAACGTTATTAAGCAGTGGTTATCTGTTATTTTTATCAGGTTGGTGGTTACCAGTGATTACTCCTTTATTTTCCTTGGTTTGCTCAACTGTCGCTGCCAGCAACTATCACCAGCAAGCACAAAAGAAACTAGCTTTTATTGACGGTTTAACCCAGATTCCCAATCGTCGCTTCTTCGATCAATTTTTAGCCCAGCATTGGTCAGAAAGTAAAAGAAAGAAACAAAGCCTATCGATAATTCTCTGTGATGTAGATCATTTCAAAAAATATAACGATACTTACGGTCATCAGGCTGGGGATGTCTGTCTCCAACAAGTAGCTAAGTCTATTAGTCAAAATGTACGTTCCCAAGATTTGGCAGCCCGTTATGGAGGAGAGGAATTTGTGGTGGTTCTGCCTAATGCTACTCCAGAAATAGCAATGATGATAGCTCAAAGAATTTGTAATCACCTGAGAGGGTTGCAAATTCCTCATTCTAGTTCTCAAGCTAGTGAATATGTTAGTCTCAGTTGCGGTGTTGCTAGCACCAATAATAACTTGGTGAGTTCCCCAGAATATTTAATTGCTAATGCCGATCACGCTTTATACTTAGCCAAAGAACAAGGACGCGATCGCTTTATCTTAGCTGATTAGACGTCAGTTCGACGAAGTAGATAAAGATTTTGTTTTGGTTTAAGAAAGGGGCAGAAAGGATACTAGAGAACAAAACTCATCAATTATCATTGAAATAGAGAAAATAGAAGGTTCTAAGCCCGAATAAATTCAAAATTTTCTGGGATTCAGTGTATTTAAATAATACAGTCTTAGCCGTCGGGCGGACGGTAGTTAAGATTAGAAACTTAACTTAATTGCTTGCGGAGACGAGCGACCCCGCGTCTTTTCAAGGCGCTAGGGCCTCGGTGCGGTTTAACCGTGAACGCGCGAGTTGGGGAATCTGTTCGGGGGCTTAGAGCTTGCTCTGAGTCTAGACAAACCCAATCTGAAAGAGTCAGTGCGATTCGTTCCTACGAAATCCTCATCTGAGGAGGGATGTAGGGCATATCTGTTAAGTAACCTATGGGTTGAGTTCGCACTTTAATCCTTAACAGAATGATAACTTGTATTTCTTCAAGGTGAGATGAGTATCCTAGAAAATCAAGTCCTTGCGCCCTTGTGCGGGGTTGAAAACACACAGCGTCCCTTCTGGCGACAGAAGAGAGAAGTTTCCCTTATATCTGGGATGACAACCCAGATATAAAAGCGGGAGTGAAAACGAGAGAACGATAATAGCTGAAAACGCCTACTCGTAAGTAAGAGTCTCATAAGCGACCTGGACTAAGATGATATCAAGGAAAAGGAAATCGTGGGGTAGAAAAGCGAATCATCTACCTAACCGTCTCAACAGATTAACAGGGAACATAAGCCCTGGGTAACACCATCCCTGCCACCCGAAATAACGGGAAGAACATAGACATAGGGAATTTGTTTTTTTCTCTATCGCACAGTCAGTTCACATAGGCGGATAGATGAACCCTAAAGGACTCAAAACAAAGAAATACAGGAACGAAGTAACACAATCTTATCTCCAGAAATCAATCGGTAGGTCTCGTCAAAGCCATATGGTAAGACTGTGAAAGATGGGTCAAGAAGCAAATGCCTAACCTGAGACTACAGGTAATGCTTAAAAAGAGATGGGGTAATGCCCAGGATAAGCAGACGTGACTCGCAATTTATCGATGTGTAAAGGTTCAAGTAGTAGTAAAGATGTCTAATACAGATTCTCTAAAAACGAATACTGTGGGATGGGACGATATCAATTGGCTTAAAGTCGAAAGATACGTATACAAGCTACAAAAGCGCATTTACGCAGCATCTCGTCGTGAAGATGTAAAACAAGTTAGAAAACTCCAAAAAACTCTGATAAGGTCTTGGTCGAATAAGGTCTTAGCGGTACGCAGGGTAACACAGGACAATCGAGGACATAAAACGGCAGGAGTGGATGGTATTAAATCATTATCCCCAGAAGCTCGTATGAACCTTGTAGGACAACTCAAGCTTACGGGAAAAAGCAAACCTACTCGAAGAGTATGGATACCTAAACCTGGAAAAGACGAGAAACGTCCGTTAGGAATACCCACAATATACGACCGCGCCTTACAAGGAGTAGTTAAAACTGCTTTAGAACCAGAATGGGAAGCTAAATTTGAGCCAAACAGTTACGGATTCAGACCAGGACGTTCATGCCACGATGCTATCTGGCAAATCAAAAACAGCATCATGAACAAACCTAAATTTGTACTTGATGCTGATATAGCCAAATGCTTCGACCGCATCAACCACTTAGCTCTACTCCAGAAACTCGGTTACACGGGTAAAATCAGGCAGCAAATAAAAGCTTGGTTAAAGTCTGGGGTCATAGACCAAAGAGTATTTACTGCCACATCTGAGGGAACACCACAAGGCGGGGTTATTAGCCCGTTACTTGCCAACGTTGCCCTCCACGGAATGGAAAATATGTTAATGGAGTTTGCCAAAACTCTGGACATGAGAAGGAAGAGCAAACCTAACAGCCAAATAGGGTGGAAGGAAAAAGTTAAATCTCTAACCTTCATTAGGTATGCCGATGATTTCTTGTTAATACATTCCAACCTGAACGTAGTCCAAAGATGCAGAGAACTAATCTCTGAGTGGTTAAAAGACATAGGACTGGAACTAAAACCATCAAAAACCAGAATCGCCCACACTCTTACTCCAGAGTTAAGTGAAGATGGACAAGCTGGATTTAATTTCTTGGGTCACCATATCAGACAATTTAAAGCTGGTAAATACTCAAGTTCGATTCACCCCAGAACAAAGAAAACACTTGGTTTTAGAACACTTATCACACCGTCAAAGGATGCCTGTAAGCGACATCAACAAAAACTAAAAGATGTCATCAAAGAACACAAATACTCCCACCAATCAATTTTGATAAATGAGTTAAACCCAATTATCAGAGGATGGGTAAATTACTATACCAACTCTGATGCTTCAACCACGGGAGAACTTACAAGGCAAGATTACCTTGTGTTCCAGAAACTCAGAGCTTGGGCTAGACACCGAACTGGCGACTGGTACAAAGCTAAAAAGAAATACTGGACAAAGATTGGCAACAATAACTGGGTTTTCGCAACCAGGCAAGGGGATGCGAACCCCCTACGATTACTTACACATACTGAATTTGGAAGCAGTAGTACAAAATATGTGAAAGTTAAAGGCGAAGCCAGCCCATTTAATGGGGAATTGGTTTACTGGAGTACCAGGATGGGTAAGAACCCCGATATGCCCACTCGAAAAGCATCACTGCTCAAGAGACAAAAGGGCATATGTAACTGGTGTTGCCTGCGCTTCCGTGAAGAAGATATTTTAGAGGAAGACCATATTCTAGCTACCGCTCTCGGCGGCAGAAAAGAATATAAGAATCTTCAGCTTCTACACGGTCATTGCCACGATGAAAAAACTGCTTTGGATTTAGAATACATCAGAAGAAACAGCTACAAGAATACCTTGAAGCGCATCAATAAAGAACTAGATAAACTCAACTGGTTCTGGGATGGGAACGACATCTTATGTATCCTCTAAGTACAAGTAGAATGCGCCAATGACAAGGCTAGATACGTTGAGTAGCCCGATGAAGTGAAAGTTACACGTCGGGTTTCGGATGGGAGGGGTGAAGTGGCAACACTCACCTCGACCCTACTAGAATCCCCCGATTTATCGGTGGGAGCGTCAACCCTCCACCTCCTCGACTCCCTCAACTTCTCCTACTGGTCTCAACTAATTAATTACAAGTCAAACTAGTTATCGACCACCAACTACGACATTTTTGATCCTAACGTGAGGGCCTCCAACACTTACGGGAAGAGGCATTTGTCCTCCTTTGCCACAACCACCATTAACATATAAAGTATCGTTGCCGATTGCTTCTATATCTTTGAGAGTTTGAAACACATTCCCAGAGAGGGTAACATCACTAACGGGTTCAGCAATTTTCCCATCACGAATCATATAGCCTTCAGCAGCAGCAAAGGTAAACATTTCACCGTTGGTTTGTCCACCCAACATTCTTACCGCATAAACTCCTTCGTCAATACCTCCTAACATCTCCTCAAAAGAAGTCTCTCCAGGTTCGATCGCGGTATTGGTCATGCGGACAATGGGAGGATAGTTAGCACGAATGGCTCTGGCATTACCGGTGGGAATTTCCTGCATTTTGCCTGCGGTTTCACGGGAATGGAGACGTTGAGTTAAAATTCCATCTTTAATCAGATATTTTCTTTGTCCTGGCACTCCTTCATCGTCATACTTGATACTGCCTGGTAAATTTTCTAAAGTTGCATCATCTATAACATTCAGTTGTTCAATGCCTAAGGGTTTACCCAAAGTTAGTAACTCCTGCATCCGAGGATTTTCATAGACAAAATCGGCTTCGGAAAGATGCCCAAAAGCTTCATGGATAAAGACTCCTGCCAAGTAGGGATCGAGAATCACTGTATATTGACCACCCTGTACTGAGCTCGCTTCTAACTGCTTAACAGCTCTGGTCGCTGCGCCGAGAACTCGGTCTTCGATCCCAACTAAAGCATTAAAATCATTACGGGAATGAACTGATTCAAATCCCTGACGCACAATCCCATCCTGACCTCTGGCGATCGCCCCAAATCTTCCTGAAATGTCTAATCTTTCTTGAATAATGCAACTGCCTACCGAATTGACAAAATATTGGGTGGCAAAGCGATCGCTGATACTAGACATGGTAGTCTGAATTCGAGGATCGTAATCGAGAAGCAACTTGTTATAAGCTTCAAGCAATTCCCGTTTATCCGCTAAGGAAACCCCACGGGGATCTCTGGCTAACTTGACTGTAACTCGATCTTCTATGGGAGCAGTTGGTGCTAATTGAGTAGTTTCTTGCCCAACTAGTTTCGCTTGAGAAATTGCCTCTTCAATTCTACTATTGAGTTCTGCTAAACCATTAAAAGTGACAAAACTCCAGCCTCCGCGATCGCATGCCCGAATTCCTCCCGAAAGCGCAAAACCCCGATCCACTCCATCTAATTGTGCACCTCGGAAACTTAGGCTAGTAGCTTCACTTTGTTCAACACGAATTTCTAGGTAATCGACATTGTTTTTCGAAGAGGCGATCGCTTTTTGTAACTGTTCTGCGGTGGTGTTATTCATAAAAAATTCGAGAAATTAGAGGCCAAAAATTCAGACAACTATTATTGACTATAGCAATCCTAGTTAAGTTGAGGTGAACTTTATAAAAGAAGAGCTTGGGATAAAAATATTATCTTCCAAGCTTTATTTCTATAATTGCTGATAATTTATTGTTCAGATTGGGAATAATACGCGATTAACTAAAAACTAAAACTAATCAAAAAGCAGTACTTAAAGCCCCCCAGGCAATAGTTAAAATGATACGAGTCACCTCAATTCCACATGCCACAGCTAAGACAGCGCCAGCTTTAATCATTAATGGAGGGGGAGTATAAGTATTAGACATAGTGCCAATCTCCTAATAATCAAATTACGATAAGATGCGGTCGAGTATAGTTGAGAATAAAAATTACTCTTGGTATCAAAGTTGACATTTTTACAAAACTTTTTATTATTTATCTCAATTAGCTTTGATTAGCTTAAAATCTTCAAAAGGTTTACATTCTCCCTCTAAACCATCTACGATCGCGCAAGTATTATTAATCATCATTTTGAGATAACTATCGGTATCGGTTCCTGGTTTTCCTATTCCATCCGTTAACAACTGGCGATCGCTTATTGGGACTTCGGCTTCCCGAGCCACATTATTAAGAACCCGATTATTTCCTGTCGCTTCAGCAAAAATTGTCGGGACTCCTGTTTGGCGAATTTCGGTTACTAGATCTCTGAGATCGGCAGCGGTGGGAGAGTCTTCCGTACTTAATCCTTGTAGACTTTTATAGTCTTGAAGATCGTAGGCTTGGACATAATAGTTGAGAGAATTGTGACTAGTAATAAGTAGTCTTTGTTCTTGGGGAATGGTGGCGATTTGTCCTGCGATCCAAAGATTAAGTTGTTGCAATTTTTCAGTGTACTCAAGACTGTTTTGGGTATATAAACTTGACTGGCTAGGATTGAGTTGTATCATTGCTGATTGCAAATATTTGATAATTGCGATCGCATTTTGAGCATCATGCCAGACATGAGGATCTGCAGCTAGTTCTTCTTCTTCGGCTTCACTATGTTGATGCTCTTCTTCGTGGTGAGTATGTTCAGTTGTAATTGGCTGAGTAACGACTGCTTCATAGACAGGAATCTTTCTGCCCGTCGTCTCAGTAGCCTTAATAAGTTTAATAATCTTCGGCTCTAGTTCATAGCCCCCATAAAAAATGATTTGTGCCAGTTCCATTGCTTGGCGTTGGGAAGGAGTGGGCTTGTAGGTATGGGGATCTTGTCCTGGTGGAACTAAGCAAGTTAAATCAACAGTATTTTGAGCAATCATGGTAATAAATTCGCATAAAACACTATGGGTCGCTACTATCTTGGGGCGCTCTTGAGCTGAAAGCTGGGAATTTTGATTTACCGACTGACAACTACTTATTACCAGCGATAGTCCGGCGATAAGACTACTGCAGAGATTCCGAACTGTAATTTGATTAAACATCACAAAATATTTTAAATAAAACTTTTATACTATTAATCAGCTCATCTTTACTGGTTCTTGGTTAATCGCTCCTTCAGTTGATCATGAGAATGACTTTAATTGTACAATGAGAATAATACTCATTTTAGTTTTGAATTAACAATGCTAAAAGTTCGCGATCTAGCGATTAATTACCGAGATACTTGGGCGATTAACAATGTATCCTTTTCTTTGCAGCCAGGAGAAGTTACAGGTTTATTGGGGCCTAACGGCGCAGGAAAAAGCAGTCTTGTTAAAGGAATTTTGGGATTAGTTCCCACCGCTAGAGGGGAAGTAACCTTTGCTGAGCGGCCAATTAAGCGCCAACTAAAGCGAGTTGCCTATGTGCCTCAGCGATCGCAAATAGATTGGGATTATCCGATCACAGTCGAGAAAGTGGTAATGATGGGCAGAATTCCCGCCACAGGTTGGTTGAGAAAGCCTTCACTAAATTCTCGTCAAATTGTCAAAAATGCTTTAGCAAGAGTAGAAATGACAAAATATGCTCAGCATCAGATCAGAGAATTATCTGGAGGACAGCAACAACGGGTCTTTTTAGCTAAAGCGATCGCGCACCAGGCAGATTTATTACTTTTTGACGAACCCTTTAGTAATATTGACAAGAAAACTGAAGAGATTATTTTTGAAGTATTTGCAGAACTAAAACAGCAACAAAAGACTTTACTAGTCATTAGCCATGATTTAGGAGCCACTGTTGCCAACTACGATCGGCTATTATTACTTAATCATCAGCTAATCGCGATCGGTAATCAGGAAGAAGTTTTAACCGACCACAATTTAACCAAAGCTTACGGGAAAAACTTTAAATGGCTGATGGAGAGACAAAATATCGATCTTCATCTCAGACAGCTCATGAACCTCAAGGATTGCCCTCCATGGTTTACAAAACAAGATATGTACTATTGGAATTGACAGGCAGGTTATTAATGCCAATTTAAATAACTTGACACGATACAAGTATTTTGTATACCATTAGAATTTGTCTGCTATTATATTGACCTTCTTAAATTAGAAGATGATCTAATTGTCCTTATACATAAATTATGCCTACTATCCAGCAACTAATCCGTAGCGAACGATCCAAACTACAAAAGAAAACCAAATCACCTGCACTCAAAGAATGTCCCCAACGTCGTGGAGTTTGTACCAGAGTGTACACGACTACACCGAAAAAACCTAATTCAGCTTTAAGAAAAGTAGCTAGGGTTCGTTTAACATCTGGATTTGAGGTTACTGCTTATATCCCAGGTATAGGGCATAATCTACAAGAACATTCCGTCGTCTTAATTCGCGGTGGGAGGGTAAAGGATTTACCTGGTGTTAGATATCACATTGTACGAGGAACTCTTGATACTACGGGAGTTAAGGATAGAAAGCAAGGCCGTTCTAAATATGGAACTAAACGGCCTAAAGAATAATTTAGATATTTTTATTCTGTAATACCGTAGGAAGAACGGGAATTGATGCCCAGAGTAGAGACTCGTTAGGTAGTAATCTATAATTTTTGCGAGTCTAGATCAAAAAACTAAAGAATTACTGTTTAAGAAAACTGGGAAGCGGCCTACTGTTTCAAGTTGTTTGTCGCCCTTCAAAATTAAATTTCATATTGTTAGCAAATTACTAAAAGCTCATGTCTCGTAGATCAGTAAATAAGAAACGTACCGTTCCTCCCGATCCGGTATATAATAGCCGTCTAGTTAATATGACCATTAGACGAGTCATGAAGTCGGGAAAAAATTCCCTGGCTTCGCGCATTGTTTATGATGCCTTCACTACGATTGGGGAAAGAACAGGCAAAGAACCTCTAGAAGTTTTTGAGCAAGCAATTAAAAACTTGACTCCTTTAGTAGAAGTAAAAGCCCGTCGGGTTGGTGGTGCAACTTACCAAGTTCCCATGGAAGTCAAAGCTGGTCGAGGTACAACCCTAGCCCTGCGCTGGTTAATTCATTTTGCTCGGAATCGTGGTGGTCGAACTATGGCAGGTAAACTAGCCAATGAGATCATGGATGCAGCCAATGAAACCGGTGCAGCGATCAAGAAACGGGAAGAAACTCATCGGATGGCGGAAGCGAATAAAGCTTTTGCTCACTATCGTTACTAAAACCAAGCTCAATTTTTAAACTATCTAAGTAATCAAATTAACAACTAAACTGCGATGGCAGGTTTCCTCCACTGCCAAGTTTGAACTTGGGTAGCTAAAATGTAGAATTGTAAATAATCATTAAGTTCAATCTTTTTCGTTAGGCATAAAGCACAAGGAGGTATCTGTGGCACGCAGTATCCCACTAGAAAGGGTTCGGAATATCGGTATAGCAGCCCATATTGACGCAGGAAAAACAACCACAACAGAACGAATTCTCTATTACACTGGCATTGCCCATAAAATAGGTGAAGTTCATGACGGTGCTGCCGTTACGGACTGGATGGAGCAAGAAAAAGAGCGAGGTATTACGATTACCGCAGCTGCGATTAGTACCAGTTGGCGCGACCACAAAATCAATATTATTGATACTCCTGGTCACGTTGATTTTACTATTGAAGTTGAGCGTTCTATGCGGGTACTTGATGGAGTAATCGCTGTATTTTGCTCTGTTGGTGGAGTTCAACCTCAATCAGAAACTGTTTGGCGACAGGCAGATCGGTACAAGGTGCCTCGGATTGCTTTTGTCAATAAAATGGATCGCACCGGAGCAAATTTTTTTAAAGTTTACGAGCAGATCAAAGAGCGTTTGCGAGCCAATCCAGTACCGATTCAAATTCCCATTGGTAGTGAAAGTGATTTTCAGGGAATTGTTGATTTGGTAAGAATGCGCGCCAAAATCTATAAAGATGATCTTGGTGAAGATATTGAAGATATAGAGATTCCCGAACAACTCCAAGAATTAGCTCAGGAATATCGAGCCAAACTAGTGGAAGCTGTGGCTGAAACCAATGAAGAACTCTTGGAAAAATTTCTGATGGAAGAGGAATTTACCGAAGCGGAAATTAGAGCAGCCTTGCGCAAAGGCACAATCAATGGCTCGATTATGCCCATGCTATGCGGTTCTGCTTTTAAAAATAAAGGTATTCAGGTGCTAATGGATGCGGTAGTAGATTACTTACCTGCTCCTATCGATGTTCCGGCTATTACAGGACTGTTGCCTGATGGTTCTGAAGCTGCGAGAAAATCTGATGATGAAGAACCTTTCTCGGCTTTAGCGTTTAAAATTGCTACGGATAAGTTTGGTCGTCTAACCTTTTTAAGGGTTTACTCGGGAGTGTTGAGTAAGGGTAGCTATATCTACAACTCCACTAAGGATAAGAAAGAGCGCATTGCCAGATTAGTAGTTCTCAAATCGAATGAAAGAATAGAGGTTGATGAACTGAGTGCCGGAGATTTAGGGGCTGCTGTCGGTTTGAAATTTGCCAGTACTGGGGATACTCTATGCGATAAAGACCAACCAATTATTTTAGAGTCGCTCTATGTCCCTGAACCAGTAATCTCCGTTGCCGTAGAACCAGAAACCAAAAGCGATGTGGAAAAGCTTGCCAAAGCTTTACAAGCGCTATCAGATGAAGATCCGACATTCCGTGTCCATACCGATCCCGAAACCAATCAAACAGTAATTGCCGGGATGGGAGAATTGCATTTGGAAATTCTAGTAGACAGGATGCTCAGAGAGTTTAATGTCGAAGCTACAGTAGGTAAGCCTCAAGTAGCCTATCGAGAAACGATCTTAAAATCTAGCGATGCTGAAGGTAAATGGATCAAGCAAAGCGGTGGTAAAGGTCAATATGGTCATGCGGTAATTCGCCTCGAGCCAGGAAAAGCTGGTAGTGGCTTTGAATTTGTCTCCAAAATTGTTGGGGGTTCCATTCCCAAAGAATATATCCCAGCTGTAGAGAAAGGAGTGAAAGAAGCTTGTGAATCGGGAGTGATTGCTGGTTACCCGATGATTGATGTCAAAGTAACTCTTGTAGATGGTTCTTACCATGATGTCGATTCTAACGAAATGGCATTTAAGCTGGCGGGAAAAATGGCAATTAAGGCTGCGGTAAAGAAAGCATCTCCTGTATTATTAGAACCGATGATGAAAGTTGAAGTAGAAGTCCCCGAGAACTTTTTGGGAGATGTTATGGGTGACTTGAACTCTCGTCGCGGTAATATCGAAGGTATGGACTCCGAAGACGGGCAATCCAAGGTAACTGCTAAAGTGCCTTTAGCAGAAATGTTTGGATATGCCACAGATATTCGCTCCAAAACCCAAGGACGCGGTATATTTTCTATGGAGTTCAGTGAATACAATGAAATACCTCGCAATGTTGCGGAGGGAATCATCGAAAAAAACCAAGGGAACGCATATTAAAATAAGGAACAGATAAACTCATGGCACGCGAAAAGTTTGAACGTACTAAAGACCACGCTAATATTGGCACTATTGGTCACGTTGACCACGGTAAAACAACACTCACAGCAGCAATTACTCTAGCTCTAGCTGCTTCCGGTAAGGCAAAAGCCAGAAACTATGAGGATATTGATGCTGCTCCTGAAGAAAAAGCACGGGGTATCACAATCAATACTGCTCACGTAGAGTATGAAACTGATAACCGTCACTACGCTCACGTAGATTGTCCTGGACATGCTGATTATGTGAAAAACATGATTACTGGTGCAGCACAAATGGATGGCGGCATTCTAGTTGTATCAGCAGCAGATGGTCCAATGCCTCAAACTCGCGAACATATTCTACTGGCAAAACAAGTTGGTGTTCCTAGCTTGGTAGTTTTCATGAACAAAGAAGATCAAGTAGATGATGAAGAACTACTGGAATTGGTAGAATTAGAAATCCGGGAACTTCTCAGCGAGTATGATTTCCCTGGAGATGATATTCCCATTGTTTCTGGCTCGGCACTAAAAGCTGTGGAAGCCCTTACTGCTAAACCTGATATCTCTAAAGGTGATGACAACTGGGTTGATAAAGTTCTCGAGCTCATGGATCAAGTAGACGAATATATTCCTACTCCAGAACGGGAAGTGGATAAGCCTTTCTTGATGGCAGTAGAGGATGTCTTCTCGATTACTGGTCGTGGTACAGTAGCTACTGGACGTATCGAGCGCGGCTTAGTAAAAGTTGGGGAAACTGTAGAAATCGTAGGAATCAAAGATACTACTTCAACTACCGTGACTGGAGTAGAAATGTTCCAGAAAACTCTAGATCAGGGTATGGCTGGTGATAACGTAGGTTTACTACTTCGTGGTGTTGATAAAGAAGCTATTCAACGCGGCATGGTCTTAGCTAAACCTGGTTCAATCACTCCCCATACTGAATTTGAAGGAGAAGTTTACGTTCTAACTAAAGAAGAAGGTGGTCGTCATACACCTTTCTTCAAGAACTATCGCCCTCAATTCTACGTTCGTACTACTGATGTAACTGGTACAATCACTGACTACACTGCTGATGATGGTAGTGCTGTAGAAATGGTGATGCCTGGCGATCGCATCAAAATGACAGTAAAACTAATCAATCCGATCGCGATTGAAGACGGAATGCGTTTTGCAATTCGCGAAGGTGGTCGTACTATTGGTGCGGGTGTCGTTTCTAAAATCATTAAGTAGCCTGGGTCAGTACTTAGGATGAACTAAAAAAAGGCAGATAGAAACAACCATAATTTACCAAGTTGTTTCTATCTACCTCTAAACATCTCTAACAAGAGATTATTTAAAATTTCTGAACCTTGAAAATTTAAAATTATGGCAACTATTCAACAACAAAAAATTCGGATTCGCTTGAAAGCTTTTGACCGCCGTTTGCTGGATACATCCTGTGAGAAAATTGTCGATACAGCAAACAGAACTAATGCTACCGCCATTGGCCCCATTCCTTTACCAACGAAAAAGAAAATTTATTGTGTTTTGCGATCGCCTCACGTAGATAAAGACTCTCGCGAACATTTTGAGACTCGTACTCATCGCAGAATTATTGATATTTATCAGCCTTCTTCGAAAACTATTGATGCTTTGATGAAATTAGATTTGCCTGCTGGGGTAGATATTGAAGTTAAATTATAAAAGCATATTTGATTGCATTATTGACTTAAGGCGATCGCTAATTATTATTTTGCCATTTGCGATCGCTAATTATTAGCTATTGGGGTGACTCTTTCTTCGATGAATACTTGTAATTCCATAAGATACAAAATATTAGACTTATTGCGAATTAACTCAAAATATTAACAGATAAAAATAATCTGAGGTTACTGAGTCGGAAATAGGAAATAAAGAGGATTACTAACTGTCTTTTTTTATATATTTTAAGGCTTCTTTCTTGCTAAGGAAATCTAAATTTGAACTGACGCGAGATTTAAATGCCACAACCAATTTTTCATTATATTTATACATTACTATACCCTTATCCTCCTTATGTAAATCACAAAATTCTATGATCTTTTCCTGTGTAACTGAAGTATTCTTCGCTAGTGTTTCTACATATCGAGCAAACCAAATATCGGATCTCAACATTGCATAAAAACGTTCTTCAAATAACTTATCTTCTTCCTTATCTTTTGTCTCAATTTCTATAATCTTATTCTCTAATTTTGTAAGACGATCTGTAAGAACTGATCCTATAGCGTTTTCAAATGAGACAAGAAAAAGCATCGTAGTTTTCAAGGTGAGGAAAATTAAAAAGTTTAAGCTCTACTAAAAGCTGAAATATCTTTTTCATAATTCGGAAATTTTTACAGAAACGATAACATCGTCTCAGGAGATTTTTTAAAGATAGCCAAATAGCTTCAATGGGATTTTCTTCAGGTGCATAGGTCGCGAATAAATGACAAGTTATTCTCCATATCTAATAAAACTTACAGGGGTTCGCTACGCCAACCAAGGTGCAGAAAGTTACACTAAGAAAACTTAATTGAGCGTACCAGTTAAACTCTCCGAGAATTAGACCCCTCAAACCCTTGAAATCTCGTTTGAAATTTCACGTATCCCACTTGCTACTCGACCCCTTTATATTGGTGGCAAACCTATCTTTTCTCAGAGAATAGCTCGTTGTTCGCGCTGACTAAGAGATGATAATTCTGGCTCTGGTTCCCCAAGACGATTCCGACGTTTAACACCAGCAATGATTGGATTCGGTTCTACATCACTCTCCTCAATGGGGTTTTGACTCCCTGATAATTGATCGAGATTGGCAGCAACCCGCTTCAGCACTCGCAGTACCCACTCGCGATCAACACCTACATAAGCTGTTCTTGGGTCTGAAGAGGCACGGAGATTGACCACCACTTTTTCCCCACGAGCTAATTTCTCCAACCAATTGATACCCCAACGCAGCACTCCCCCTTCATCTGCTAACTCTTATTGTAACTTAATCATGTTCTTTTCGACTACGAGCAATTAACTGTGCTGAAGTGTAGCCAAGGTCAACCAGGTGTTGTTGGGGTAAAATTCCTTTTTCTGCTAGAGCGCAGATCTATTGAGGGTAAAACTGTGGGGTCTTGAGTTGTCGCCACAGTAGTTTCGACATGGGTAATTAGGTGTGGTAAATCTTCCTCAAAAGTTTCGGTTAAATGAACTTTGTAACCAGTCCAACTTGTAGAGCGTTTGGTACTTTTACGAGCTTCCGTCTCATAGGGAGAAAAGATTCTTTTGGGAATGCTGCTCTGGCTACTCTTGCTGTTATTTTTGAAACGGGAGGAATTAATTCAGGATGTAAACACATGATACTCACCAAATGCCCGATGAGTTTATTTTAGATTATTTACCTCAGCCTTGATTCTTGATTTTTTGGGTCATCGCGATCGCCTGATAGGTTGATTTTGAATTCGCCAACGGTATCGCCACCTCGGCTCAATGCCTAGTGAGGTACAAAATTAATCTCTTGAGGGCTGAAGGAAAGCAGAAAGAATAGAAAAAACTGCACCTCATGATTGCGAGAAACGCTACATTAAAACAATTTACTTTAAAAATTAAAGATAATGGAAAACTCAATATTTTCAATATTTGTATTCTAATTTAGATAGAGTTTGCTTACGTATTAATAACAGCTCCGGAATATTTTTGGATGATGAATAAGAACTAATAACTTCTGAGAATTTTGATTTTTCAGAGCATAAATCTAATAAATCAGGTATCAAATCTTTTCTTAGTTTTTGATGCTTGTAAGCGCAAGCTAAACCATAGGCATAATGAGTAGCAACGATAATTAAGTCTGAATATTTTGAACTTGAAGATACAAGAGAGACTATAGTAAATAGTCCTTCTTGTATCTCCTTAACAAATCTATCATAATATGGTTGATTTCTATAATTCGTAGTAAGTCGTAATCCATCTCTTTCAAGCATTTCTATATCAGGATTTAATTGATACCTTGAAATAGCATCGCAATCTCGAGCTTTTAAAATTTTTTTATTTTGTAAAGCTTTTAAAGTGCAGTAAGAATTAAAAGCTAGTAGTAAATAGCCAGGTTTTCTCTGATGGTTGATTACAATCTTAATTAGTTGATTTGGAAGATAATCTCTTAGCTTATCAAACCCTTGATCTGTATCTGATTTTCTTAACAGTCTAAAACCAAGACCAGCACTAAATAAATGTCTATGTATGTCGATTGGAAACTCATCAAATGAATTATATATCTCTGTCAAAATATCAGGTTCAATTTTGGATCTCAAATTACATAACAAACTTGCAAAGCAACCTAACATTGTTGGACCGTCATCTCTGTTTGATTGTGATATTGATACTACATACCTTGCTTCAGCTGCCGTGATAATTCCTTGTAAGACTTGTTCCCCTGCCATTTCTGCATTTATGGCATTTAAATTTCTATCTCTTAGAGCCAGATAGTTTTTAGCTTTTACACAAATTGCCATATACCGACTTACTAAATAATCACCCCATGTAAAATGGCTAAGTCTTGGAGTAGAATCATAATAACTGTAAAATATTACAGATCTGCGAAGTAGAAACCTTAACACATCCCTATCCTTGAGCATTAGAGCCGTTGATTTGATTTTTTTCCATTCATTCTCTTTAGCGAATGTCGGAACATCATTCCAATCTAATAAGAATTTATCTACCTTTTCTACTACTTCTTCTTCAGATATTTCCCCTCTATAATTGCAGTACATCAACCAGGCAATAATTGATAAACAGTCTTGAAATTTTTCTAAATTACCACCTTTTTCTTTGAAGTTTTTCTTGATTTGTTCTGTTATACTATCATAAATAGTAGATATTATATAATCATGAAGACCTGACACCGTATCCAACTGAGGAACTGCCTCTAAATCGGTATTTTCTAGATAAAATAGGATCATAGGGTTGCACATCTCTTCTTCAATCCCTTGACCCCTAAACTTGTTTATTAGCTTGCTAGCATTTGGAAAAATATTATTCACATCTGATCTATCGATAGTACTGACCTCATAGAAATTATATGAATTATTACTTAATGCTCGAATGCCAATTTGAGTACTTCTCACCCCAATAATTGATTTATGATATAAATTTTTTTCCTCTGCCAAAATTTCGGCATGTTTTAGTATTCTAATAAAGTCATCAATCTCATAATAAGGGTGATTAAACATGAATTCATCTAGACCATCTAGTATTAATATTGTATCGCTGTTCTTTATCTCTTCAAGTATCCAATTGAGACCTATAGTTCGCTTTTGTCCTGATACATTCTCGAGATATGTATTCACCTCTGATTCGAGCCAGATCTCTTGAATTTTTTTCCAGCATTTAGCTTCAAACTCTTCAATATCTGGCTTTATATCATCTAATTTTATATCTCCTAGTAAAATTACTATTGGTAACACTTTTTGTTGATTAGGTAAGTAGTCGCTTGCTAAATAACGTGCAACCCTTCTAAGTATTGATGACTTACCCACCTTTTTTTTTCCAGTAACAATAACTCTTTCCCCGTTCCTTTTTTTATCTTTTATAGTGCTTAATATCTTGTTAAATATACTTTCTTGGGATAAATTTTGGGCGTAACGTACAATTCTTGAATTATCGTTTTCTTCATTTTTTTTTCTAAAAAGTTTATCTATATTGTAATCACTTTCAAATAAATTTATTTTGGAAATAGTAGATTCTGTAATTGCTATACGGTTTAAATTTTCTTTCTTAAATATACTTATTTCTTTTGATAATTCTCGTACTATTAAATCTTTTGAACTTTTTGGCCATTTCCCTCCATGATGAGTTCCAGGAATGTCAATTCTATTTTCTTTCGCACAATTTACTGCTGCATCTTCACTAGAGCAATATTCCTTTACATAAGGAACAAGTTGACCGTTTTGTTCCATTAATTCAATAAATTCTTTATATTTTTTATTCAATTTTTTTAGCCAAAGATTATTATAAGTTAGTTGCCATATCAACCAATTGACCCCAACTTTTCCAGTTGACAAACTCGAAACTATGCCTAATAATAACATTAATGGAAAAATTAGTGCATATATACTGCTGGTTATTAAAGTTAAATAAAGCTTACCCCCATTATGTGGGACACTAATATTAAGTATCTTTCTTGTCCTGTAAGGAAGATACTCATTACTGTATAGAGTATGCAGGTTTCCTTTGTTTAGCTTTTGTTCAGCAAAAGAATTATATTCTAAATTCATTAACTCTTTAACTATTAAGCCTCCGGTACTATGAGTTATAAAAATAATATGTCTATATTGATCTTTATCTTTTAGGTCTTGTCTAAGAATTCTGGCAGCTCTTCTAATTTCTGATCTTTGCCACCAAAGTGATTGATATGAGTACGAGAAATAATCTGCCTCTGGAGAAATTTCTTGGTCAATTAAAAATGGAAGATTGCCAAAAGTAGATGCGCAATCGCCAAATAGCCCATGGACAAAAATTATAATTGATATTTTCTTTTCCTCATCACCATGAAAAACACCTAACTTGTTATGCTTGGGAGACCAAAAATCAGTTTCACTTTTATTTTTTTCGTTGTGTGATATTAAATGTTTTTCTTTTTTTTCTAATAAGGCAAGATATATGATGGCAATGCCGAAAGTTAAAATGGCTGCTAATACTGAGATATCAAATTTGATTTCTGTTATTTTTTGTAAAAATAATAACTGATTCATAGATATTGCCTCTTGCATGATCATTAATTTATACCCCGTCCAGATTGAAAACTAGATTTTTTTCTATAGGGAAAACTACAGGTTTCAAAGTAGACGCGGTTTAGTTTAAATTATAAAAACTTGAATCTTCTAGAGCGGCTATGACACAATAATATAATACAAATAAATCTCTCAAAGCCTTGCAAAGCGAAGTTTTATTGTGATTAAATGATATATGATATTGGTTATATAACTGACAAATTTTGAATAAATATCCCCTTAATTACTATGGATTTTATAATTCTATTAGAACATATAGAGGTAGTAAGAACAAGATTAAATTCATACTGGAATCTTTATATAATAATCTTGTTGGCTATAGGTACAATATTATTTCAGCGTCAACAACCATTCACCTATTTACAAATAGTTGTAATAAATACTGGACTCATATTATTTTTCATATCAAATTTTTCAGCGCTTTATCAAACATATAATTACTTAAAAATATTATTAATTGAAAGAAAAAAATCCCTAGTTAATGTAAAAATACAGAGCGAAGAACTTAGAAGAGAATTCTGTCGAGATAAAACCAATGTTAAACGTTCATTATTATTTCACTTATTAATTGATACTCTGATCTTTCTCGCTGTTGTATCTCAACCAAATTTGTTATTTAGATAAACCCCAATACTTCTTGTTTAAGGATTAACCAAGATAAAAAAAGGGCAGTTGTTCTGGGTTGAGGTCTTGAAAATCACCTATTGCTCGGCGGATAACTTTGAGAGTGCCAGTAAAGCCGAGGCGTAAAGGAGAAATTTCCGCTTGCTGGGAAGCTTGAAACATCAGAGAGCGAATCGCATAGTGACCCAAGAGCCAACCATAAATTTCTTGAATAACTTCACGGGGTTTGAGAGAGCGAA
>JASJDR010000310.1 GCA_030065615.1 Xenococcus sp. MO_188.B8
CCCTAATATAGCAATCCTAAATCATTTGTGAAAAAGTGCGAGCGTCTCGCTCGCGTGAGCAAGATGGTCGTGCAGAGCACGTGCTTCGCAAGCACACTACTATCGGTTTTCATGACTCACATAGGATTGCTATAACTTAAATATGTCATCTATATTTTTAACTTTTTCCTCTAATCTATCAAGCTGACTGATAATTGTCCAAGTTACAATCAAGAGGTAAATTTACAATGGCAAAGTTATGGCAGTTCGGCGGCGACGTTATAGCAAAGAAAAATTAGCTCGACGGGGAAAACAAGGTTAATGGATAATTGATAATAAATGAAGTTACCAAATAGTAATCAAGCTATTTTAGGTGATAAACTAGAACGCTATTGTTTAAATACCCAACATAGACAAGGAAAACATAAAGCCATTCTTTTTCAAAGACGGGTGGGAATTACAATTGATAACAAAGAGATATTAGAACAAGCTTTATTGCAAGCTATTAAAGAAAATGATGCCATAATTTATAAACAAGACCGTTACGGCGTTCATTATGATGTCAAGTTTTTACTTTCTACTGAAGCTGGAAGTTCTCTAATTTTAAGTTCTTGGATTATTCGTCAAAATGAAATGTTTCCCAGATTGACAAACGCTTATCCAGTTAACAAGTGAGGTAATTATGAGTCAAATTAAAGAATACGATTCAGTAATAATAGATCGAGATATTTCTGTAACTCACAAAGAAACCAAACAACCAATACTACTGAGAAAAGGACAAGTAGGAACAGTACTCATGGATTTTGATGGAGAAGCCTTTTTAATCGATTTTGCTGACGAACAAGGAACAACCTATGCAATGGAAACTGTACCAGCAGAACACTTAATCCCCCTGCTTTATAACCCCGTCGCACTGCAAGCATCTTCGTGAATTTATAAAAGGATAATTGGCGAGATTCTAAAATTAAACAGCGTGAGGTGAAGAATGCCATCAAAAAAATCTCGAAGATATCATATTAGAAAAAAGTGCGATCACGGATCTTGTAGCGTGCAAAGTGCGAAAATGTGAAGAAAATTAATCTCCATAATGCGTCCACATCCGCAAAACTTTAATAAGATGCTCATCCTCAAAAACTTGATAAACCAGACGGTGTTGGATATTGATTCGACGCGAGTAGACAGGGCTTGAAGTTCCTTTAAGCTTCTCAAAGTTCGGTGGTGACTTGTAGGGATTTTCAGCCAAAATTGTGAGAAGTTTTGCTGCTTTACTCTTTAATCCAGCTGAAGCTAACTTTAGCGAGTCTTTTTGTGCTTGCTTAGAATATTTCAATCTCCAAGACATACTCTAATTACCAGGGAAGATCATCTGAGCATTCTTCGATTGACTCTTTCATCCCTTCTTCAATCGACTCCCAGACACCAGGGATCGATTTGAGGTAAAGAGTTTCTTGAATTGCTCGCCAGTCCTCTTCACTAACTAAGATGGCATTTCCACGCTTACCAGTAATGGTAACAGGTTCATGAGATTCATTTACTTGATCGACTAATCCAAAAAGCCTTTGCCGAGCCTCAGTGACCGAAATAATTGTGGAGTTTGGCATATTTTGATTTTACATTTATGGTGTTTTTATTGTACGCAATAACGTACAAAATTTGCAACGATGTGCGATTCCTTAATATCTGAAACTATTGAAAATTGGTTGCGATCGCTCTTTACATCTTTATCTAACGTTAGGCTTTTCTACCTTTAGGCGGATATCCAAGGCATCTTGCTCTTTTTTATATCACGGATTCCGTGCTATTATGTTCTTGTGATACACAGATTCAAAAACAACGGAACTGAAGACATTTTCAATGGTAAAAATACGAAAGCCGCTCGTCGAATATGTCCACAGAACTTATGGAAGATCGCATCTCGTAAGTTAGACCAACTTGACTCAGTCAATGCACTCGACCAACTAAGAATACCACCAGGAAATAGGCTTGAGGTTTTAGCTGGGGATCGGCAAGGTCAGTACAGCATTCGTATTATTGACACTCCCATGTCTAAAGACGATGGGATTCTTGCTTCAACCCAAGTTAACTAGATGAGAACAACATTGTTGAAAACACATCCCCGTCAGAGCTTGATCCACAAGCTTTTCACTAGTCTTGCAACTAGTCCATTCGGGTCAGCCCGACCCTATGGGCAACTAAAAAATAGTTTAACCTTAGCTGCTTGGAGATTTTACCTACACGAGCTTTTCCGTGTAGAACCGCATATCTTCAGTTTTTTTAGGTACTGATTCTACCTCGCTTGGTTTTCGCTTATTTGGTAGATACAAGCATTTTAAGGTATTACGGGGTATTGTTATATGAAGTTTTGTCTTGAAAATATATTGTTCTTACGGCACCTTAAAAGGTGCTTGGTCTACATCCCACGCTTGAAAGACGTGGGTTTTGACCCTAGGATGCTATAAAAAAATTAAGCAGTATAATAGTGAATATATGAAAATACTTTCAGCAATCAATAGCAATTAATCGCATGGGTTCTGCCACTCCACTAAAAAAAAATCTTATTGCTTCTCAAAATAATCAAAATAATTTAACTTGTCATCCCCCTCATCCTATAGAAAATGAAAATTTGGGAGAGTTGCTAACACAAATTCTTCCCGTGTCAAAAGCGCAGCGCATGGCAGAGTTTTTTAGTTTACTGGGAGATCCTAATCGCTTGCGTATTCTTTCCGTACTGGCGCAACAGGAACTATGCGTCTGTGACTTAGCTGCCTCCCTAGATATGAGTGAATCTGCTGTCTCTCATCAATTGCGCACCTTAAGGGCAATGCGCTTAGTCAGTTATCAAAAAAGAGGGCGCAAGGTTTTCTATCGTCTTCAAGATAATCATGTTTTCGCACTTTACCAATCTGTAGCAGAACATCTAGACGAGATAGATTAAACGCTCTTCCCAATCTAAATCACTGGATAGAAAGAGCGTCTAGAGATAATTTTTATTCACTTATTCTGCTAACTTGCGTGAAGCCAAGCCAGTTTAAGCGTGACATCCACAGCCAGCGTGGGAACATCCAGCACCTTCTGAATGACCCTTGGCACAAGCATCAGAGCAGTAGTATTGACCTTCTTTCTGAATAGCATCGCTTATATTAACGATACATAAACAAGAGGGACAAGCACATTTCATTTGGGTAACAGTGGCAGTTGTCATAATAATTCTCCTCCTAGAGCAAGAATAGTTAATGCCTTAATCTTTATCCATACATTTTATATTAACATCTGAACATTCATTCAGATATTTTGACATGTGCTTTGTTACTTTTCTTAACTAATGCGGAAGTCAGATAGGTGTCGATCCCACCGATAATTTAGGATTTGGCTTTTAAAGGTAGATATCAAATTAGCGATCTCGCTGAGATCGACGTTCTTGGCGCGCCTTAATATTTATGCTTGGGGTGATGTGAGTCTTACTAGGAAATCGATTCAGTAATCAAGAGCAATTTTTAGTTATTTAATTTAATGGTCTATTTTTTATAGGAGAGATGCGATCGCTTTTTCCCTGGGCAGACAACGGATAACACAAACTAGTTTAAGAAAAAGAACTACTTTTTGCCTTGGTGGGCTGATTCTTCACAGCGTTTGGAGCTTGCTGCTTCTGCTTGCATTTTAGCAATTAATCTTTGGGGATTGGTTTCTTTAGCATCGATAGTAATAGATGACCAAGTTTTATCGTCAGAAGAAATTGTTGCAGTAGGAAGATATTGCCAAGAAACTTCTGGCGTTGCATCAATGATCTTCTCTAGGGGAATCGCTAAACTCGAGCGGATAATAAGTTCTTGTAGAGGAGGACAAGGTTGAGATTGATCTTCATAAAAATCTGGTGCTTCCCATAAAGGATAGGCATGTTTCCCATTGACTCCGACTAAAGCTCCTTGAATAGTTAATAAAGCACCACCACTCATGCCTTTTTGTACTTCATTGGTATAACCAATCTGATAGCCTTCTTCTAAAGCTTGATCCAAAACCACTGAAACTCTACCTTTAGTGACTGCCAATTCTTGAAGAATATTATGGGATAATTCTTTGGGACTAGCAGAATTTGCTTCTTGATCTTGATCGGGGAATCCCACTGCCAAGACTGGTTCGCCCACTTTGAGATCTGAGGAATTACCTAGAGTAACTGTTTGATAATTATTTTCATCGGCTGCAAACTCTAACAAAGCAATGTCATAGCGAGAAGAGGCTGGAGTAGAAATTGTTGTTGCTCGATGAATTTTGCCATCAAAGGTTTGAATTTTATAGGGTGCTGCTGCTGCTCTTAATACATGCTGATTGGTAATGACAATATATCTGTTATCTTGTTGTTGAATAATAATTCCTGAACCAAGAAATTCTTGACTCCATATTTTGACAGTAATCTTGGCAGCAATTTGATTAACTTCTTTGATCATAACTGCTGAAGGTTGAGATGCTAGGGTTTTATTTTTTCTTTGGGAGATATATCCAGATACTATTCCGAGTACCGTAAGAAAACCAATGAGAATTAGTAAGTGTGAATATTGCAGCCATTTCATCAATAATTCAAAGATCCGCTATCAACTTTTATTTACCTATATCCAACTCAATGCCATGATAACTTATTTACCGAGACCATGGCATAGACCATGAACTAACTACTTTATATTTAATTGATATTTAAGTCAGCCTAGTTACTTAATAGTCCATCAGGAGGCATGATTTCAATTCTTCCATGGGCAAGATCGACTACAGGAACGATTTCTTTGACAAAAGGAATAAGAATTGTTCGAGGTTGTATGTTGTTTTTTTTAAATTTTCTCCTTTTAGATTTACGGCTAATTTTCGACAAATCATTTTCTCTGATTTCTTGATTTTCTTGAGACTCAGGCTGTTTGTGTAGTTGTACTTTGAGAAGATCATTGCCTGCATAAAAAATATCAACAACTATTCCAATATTTTCTCCTGTTTTTTGATTTAATACTTCGAGGTTTATCAAGTCAGCAACATGATATTCATTGTCTGATAACTTGGGACGATCTTGATCGGGAACTAATAGTTTACATCCCTTTAAGGCTTCTGCTTGATCGCGATACTCTATGGTTTCTAAGGTGATAACATATAGGTTTTTCCCAGGAAGATAACGACCAGCTAATAATTCTATCTCTTGAATATTTTCTGTTTGAGGATGTTGTAACCAACGAGTTCCCGGCTCTAAAAAACGTTCTGGAAAGTCAGAAGAAGGATAAACTCTTACTTCACCTCTTAATCCTTGAGCTGCAACTATAGTTCCAATTTCTAGCCATTTTTGCTGATATGCTTGTTGGTCTTGGATTGTCATGCAAACCTTGTCTTAATAACGTCTTAATAATGGTTAACTCTTTAGTTTTACTATACGACTAAACCCGCTTTAAATTTATCACAAAGTATTAGCTTTAGAAGCGCTTGAAGCAAGATTTAGCCCCCAGCTTGGCTGCTTTTTTTGCGATCGCAAACTCTGAATCAGTAAAATTCACGCTAAGTTAGAGATGACCCTCTCAGGAGGGGATGAATAGATAGATTGCCTGTAACAAATTTTGACAGGAGGTATAATGTCTGAAGCTAAAGTTCTGGACAAAATAATTAAAAACCTGCGCGTGGTTCGTCCTAATCAGCATTCCGTTGAGCAACTGGATATCGGAATTAAAGATGGTAAATTCGTTGAAATTGCCCCAGAAATTGACCCCGAACAGACAACAGAGGTATTTGATGCCCAAAATCGGCTAGGATTTCCCGGTCTAATAGATGCCCATATGCATATTGGCATTTATCAACCCCTGGATCAAGATGCTGTCACCGAAAGCAAAGCAGCAGCGATGGGTGGAGTAACTACTAGTCTCAATTATATCCGTACTGGGCAATATTATCTCAATAAAGGTGGCCCTTATAAGGATTTTTTCCCAGAAGTACTGAAATTATCAGCAGGCAATTTTTATGTTGATTATGGTTATCATATAGCACCAATCGCCTCTGGTCATATCGATGAAATGCCATGGCTCTTTGAAGAACATGGTATTTCATCCTTTAAAATCTTTATGTTTTATGGTGGGTATGGGTTACATGGTTTGTCCGATCAGCAAAATCTCTTTTTGATGATCAATAAAGAAGAGCGATATGACTTTGCCCATTTTGAATTCATTATGCGCGGTCTAACCAAATTACGGGAACATCACCCAGAAGCCCAGGATTATCTTAGTCTGAGTCTCCATTGCGAAGTTGCCGAGATTTTGAATGCCTATACCAAAATTGTGCAAAATGATAGCACTTTAACTGGTCTCAGAGCTTACAGTGCTGCCCGTCCACCTCATTCAGAGGGACTAGCAATTAGTATTGCTTCCTATCTCGCTCATGAAACTAACTGTGTCAATATAAATCTGCTGCATCTCAGTTCCCGCAAAGCAGTGGAAGCAGCTTTAATCATGCAAACGGCTTTTCCCCACATTAACTTTAGGCGTGAAGTGACAGTAGGACATTTATTACTAGATGTCGATGCCCCAACGGGTAAATGGGCGAAAGTGAACCCGCCAATTCGTCACCGCGAGGATGTGGAATATTTATGGCAAGCAGTTTTAAACAATCAGATTGATTGGATTGTCAGTGATCATGCTTGTTGTTCTGCTGCCAAGAAAGCCAGTCTGCAAGATCCAGATAATATCTGGTTAGCTAAATCTGGGTTTGGTGGAACCGAGTATCTGCTTTCTGGGGTGTTTAGTGAAGGTAGCAAAAGAGGTATGTCTTACAATCACATGGCGAAGTTGCTTTGTGGGAATCCGGCACAACGTTTTGGTTTGGTCACCAAAGGCGATATTGCCGTCGGCTATGATGCTGATTTGGTAATCTTAGATCCGAGTGAAACCTTTGTTGTAAAATCTGCTGAGTCTGAATCACAGCAAGGTTATACTCCTTTTGAAGGAATGGAGTTAACGGGACGAGTTAAAAGTACATTTTTGCGCGGTAATTTAATTTATGACCAAGGAAAAATTGTTGGTGCTCCTAGCGGACGTTATCTAAAGAGAACAGGAAAATGAGGGAGATAGAGAAAATTGGAGAGAGATTGTTTCTCTTCTTCGCTAAATTCAAGGTAAATCATGCCTTAGCCTTAGCTTTGCTCCTTGCTTTGACTGTTGGCTAGATTATTATCTTTGGAACTAAAACGCAAGTTTTGACCGTGCAAAGTATAG
>JASJDR010000085.1 GCA_030065615.1 Xenococcus sp. MO_188.B8
GGTAGGGGCGAAAGGCCTTTCGCCCCTACAAATTATGATTCTCAGCCGATAAATCAACCCGATAAGAATCGCATGGAAATTAATTGGAATGACTATAATAGGGTTTTGATTAATAGATCTGTTATGAAAATACAAATTTTGGTTGTTTCAGCGACTTTTAATAATCGCTATATACATTGCGATTAGAGGTTTATAAAAATACTTTCAATTAATTATGCAAGATGTCTAATGTTGAAACTTGTTTAATTTTTCTTAATTATTAATTCTTTTCCAGTTCATAATGTCCCAAGTCCGCATATCCCAGGGAGTTAATTCGTAACCAGTAATATCATTACTAAAAGCCGCTACATCGGCACGATGTACTAAGGGAATAACCACAACTTCATTTACTAATAAGTCATTCATCTCAATGAAAAGTTGTTTTCGTTTATTTGGATCTAATTCTTCATTAGATTGTTGCCATAATTGGTCGTATTTTTCATTACAGTAGCGAGCCCGATTACTACCTTGCCAACTATTAGCTTTTTGGGGGATCGACTCGCAAAGATAAAATTGCATATAAGTTCCAGGATCGGGGCTTGTATTGCCTGTAGTATACATCTGTAAATCAGCATAAAAATGTTCTACCGTATCATTACTACTCGGATCGCTAGAAAAATATACACTAGCATCAATACTTTTTAGTTCAACTTCGATTCCCAAAGATTGTAAACTCTGTTTAATAATAGCTTGAGTTTTCTGTCGTAAAGGATTTACTGAAGTCTGAAAAAGTACTGACATTTCAACTCCGTTTTTATCTCTGATTCCATTCCCGTTAGTATCTTGCCATCCTGCCTCATCTAATAATTGAGCGGCGCGATTGAGATTATATTCATAACTAGTATTAGGAGAAACATATTGTTGTGGTGCTACCAAAAAGTTTTTAGTAGCTTTACCTGTAAGTCCGTATAATTGTTGCGCAATAGTATCACGATCCATCGCAAAACTTAAAGCCTGACGTACTTTGCGATCGCTGAAAAAAGGATGAGGAAACTGAAGACTAGAACGTTCACCATCAGCCGTTGCTTTATTGGGATCAGTATGATTAATCACCAATCTTTCCATCAAAGCCCCAAAATTATTAACAATCTTGCCTTTGCCTTTCGCTGCTAATTCTTGTAAGATATTGGCTTCTACCTGGAGATTATAGGCAAAATCAGCATCAGATGTTTGTAATACTGCCCTCGCAGCAGATGTTGCATCTCCACCGCCTTTGAGTTCGATTTTCTCGAAACCCAGCTTCTCTACCTGCCGAAATTCGGGATTAGCTTCATAAATAACTGTATCTCCTGGTTTAAACTCCACCACTCGATAGGCTCCTGTACCGATGGGTTGGAGATTAGCAGGCGCTTCCCGAGAATTAGCACCATTATAATTTTGGTAAATATGTTCAGGTAAAATCATCCCCTCTGCACCCACAAAAACTAAATACCAAGCGGGGTTAACAGTTTTAAAATTGACTTTAACTGTATAATCATCGATCTCTTCTACACTAGATACGGTCTCATAAATGCCCCCAGAAACAGAAGCAACTTGGGGATTACTGACAAAATTGTAGGTAAAAATGACATCCTTGGCGGTAAAAGGTTTTCCATCTGACCATTTGACATTTTGTTTCAGTTTCCAAGTAACAGATTTGCCATCTTCGGCAATGCCACCATTTTCTAAGCTGGGAATTTCTGCTGCCAGAAAAGGTATTAGTTCACCATCATTATTAAAACTAGCTAATGGTTCGAGGGTAATACGACTAGCTTCCGAATCCTTAAACCCTGTGGAAAGATGAGGATTTAGAATTGTCGGGGCTTGCCAATATAGTAATTTGAGAGTATTACTATTTTTGTTAGTTTGACTAGTGCGATCGCCACAGGCAGTTACTATAGAAGCTAAGAGAAGAGATAGACCAATAGATAAAAATTTTTTCACCATAAATATATTTCAGACATTAGTTTTAAGCACAGCGACACTATTTCAGTTGTTTAGTAAATATAAAATAGCTCCTAATAAGCCAACTTCTGAGTTTAAAACTACATGAAGAGGAATTCGCTCTATAAGTGGAATCATCCGACCTTTATCTTGAAATGCAGTCAAAAAATTACCATCTTTCATCAAGGACAAATTTTTAGCGGCAATTCCTCCAGCAATATACATGCCCCCATAGGGAAGTAATTTTAATGCCATATTTCCAGCTTCTGCTCCGTAGGCTTCGATGAACATTGTCATAGTTTTTAAACATAAATCATCTCCACCAGTTGCGCCTTGAGAAATAATTGCTGCGGGATCAATTGTTTTTTCTGTTTCTTGTTCCCAAAGGCGAATTGGTTCTCCAATAGAAGAAGATTCGGGGGCATAATTAATATCTCTCAAAAATTGATAAATAGAAATAATACCTTGACCAGAAACAACTCTTTCTACCGAAATATGGTGAACATTTAGTTTAGTTCTTAAATATTTTAGTAATTCAAATTCTAAATCATTATGGGGAGCAAAATCGGTATGACCTCCTTCAGTGGCAAAAATTTGATAACTATTTCCTTGAGGAATTAAAAAACTTTGTCCTAAACCAGTTCCTGCCCCAATAACTGCGATGGGTGCATTATTATTAATTGCCCCAACTTGCAAAGTCTCTAACTCGGAATCTTTTAACCCCAAAACTCCATAACTATTAGCAGCAAAATCATTAATCAATCTTACTTTATTAATATTTAATTCTTGTTCTAATCTGTTACCATCCAAATCCCAACTGAGGTTAGTAAGTTGTGAACTATTATTAATAACTGGCCCTGCGATCGCGAAACATGCTGATTCTGGTTTTTCTTGATTACCTGTTCCTAGAAATTGCTTAACAATTGGTACTAGATCTGGGAAACTAGCACTGACATATTTTTCTTCTCTAATAGTTTTAAAAGATTTGTCTTGAGGAGCTGCTTCGACTAAACGCAGAATTGTTTTGGTACCGCCAATATCACCAGTAAGTAATAACATAAATTTAAATCTTGCTAATTATTAGTTGTTTACTGTTCACTGAAAAACCCTGCTTGCTGGAAAATCTGTTGTGGGGTTAATTCTAATTCGGGAAATAAATCGTCAGCTATAGCTGTTGTTCCCTTAATAGTTTTCGGCAAAGTATCAGGATAAAAAATAGTAATACTCTGGGCTTGGGTATCTATTAGCCAGACTCTAGATACTCCTGCTTGCAAATAATCAATTGCCTTTTCTGCTAAATAGCCAAAACTCTGTCCTGGCAAAATAATTTCTATAGCTAATCCTGGAGCTATGGGGCAAGCTTCATCTAACATCCAATCTGCACTCAATCGGTCAAAAGATATATAGGTAAGATCTGGGACAGGAATCCAGTCAACCCCTTTTCTCTGAAGCACTATTGCCCATTCTGGTTCTACTCTGCCCCTATTTTTAGCCCAAGCATCTAGGATCAACAATAATGTCTTTTGAGCTCGCGAATGAAAAAATTTTGGAGACATTTTAGGAATAGCTTGACCATCGACAAGCTCCAAAGGGCGATCGCTTTCGGGAAGCTCAAAAAATTCTTTTATAGTCAAGTAAGTGGTTGATGTAACCATAATTTTGAATTAATAGCTATTCAATATCCTATCAATTGCTCAACACTATTGGCGATCGCATTTTATAAATGTTTATCTTTGAATTAATTACTGGGATTTAAGGCTTAATTTTTAAGCATAAATGGGATTTTTAGAGAAAAGACACAATAAATGGGAATTATTTCAATGCAATCTGCCTAAAGCAACACTTCGCGAGACCTTTGGTAGTCGCTGTCGCGATCGCTCTAATGATAAAACCACAATTAACCAAAAATCTCACTTAAATCTAAGACAAATCCAGGTAAGACATCCTCTCCTGATAGAGTTTGAGGATTATTTAAAATCTCTAACTGTTGTCCAACTCGATATATTTCTACTGTTTTTGCTGATGGCTCGATTAACCAACCCAATCTAACGCCATTATCTAAATATTCCTGCATCTTTTCTTGTAATTCCTCATATCTTTGATTCTTAATATCACTAGGACTAACTAACTCGATAACAAAATCAGGAGCGATGGGAGGAAAACCTTGCTTTTCTTTTAGAGTTAATGCATTCCAGCGTTCCAATCTAATCCAGCTAACATCAGGACTTCTTCTGGCACCATTAGGTAAGACAAAGATTGTAGAAGAATCAAAAGCTTTTCCTAATTTGGTCTGACGATTCCAAATTCCAAGATCTATATATAAATTAAAGTTTTTCTCTCCTGCTTCACCACCAGTAGGACTCATGACAATTAATTCTCCATTTTTAGTTAACTCCATGCGTGCTAGCTGTTCGGCATATGCTAGTTGGTCAAATTGTTCTGGAGTTACTCTGAATCCCTTGGGAATAGCAATAGTTTCCATGTTTTTTGATTTGAATCTCTTTTAATTATTATAAATGTGGTAATGCTATTGCTTGAATTTTAAGGGCGATAAGCCTTCAAGTTCAGTTACAAGCTTTTATTGAATAGCACAAGAACATTTAAAAGAAGATAGCTCGCAAACCACATAATCTAAATTACAAACTATTTAAAAAATCTCACTTAAATCTAAAATAAATCCAGGTAAGACATCTTCTCCTGATAGGGTTTGAGGATTATTTAAAATTTCTACCTGTTGCCCAACTCGATATATTTCTACTGTTTTTGCTGATGGCTCGATTAGCCAACCAAGCTTAACGCCATTTTCTAAATATTCTTTCATCTTTTCCTGTAAGTCCTCATATCTTTGATTCTTCATATCACTAGGACTAACTAACTCGATAACAAAATCAGGAGCGATGGGCGGAAAACCTTGCTTTTCTTTTAGGGTTAACCCATTCCAGCATTCTAATCTAATCCAGCTAACATCAGGACTTCTTCTCGCACCGTTAGGCAAAACAAACACAGTAGAAGAATCAAAAGCCTCTCCTGTACCGTCTCGGTCTGTCCAAATTCCTATTTGCTGTGTTAGACGACGGTTTTTTCTCCCTGCTTCACCACCAGTGGGACTCATAACAATTAATTCTCCATCTTGAGTTAACTCCATGCGTGCTAGCTGTTCAGCAGATGCTAGTTGTTCGAATTGTTCTGGAGTTACTCTGAATCCCTTGGGAATAGCAATGGCTTCCATGTTTTTTGACTCGAATCTCTTTTCATTATTATAAATCTGGTAATTTTATTGGCTCATTATCCGCTTCTTTCTACAGAACGAGGACAAACATTCTAAATTTCATAGATGTTTTGACAGATGCGATAAATTATCAAATTTAGATTTTTGCGATCGCGTCAGCCCCAGGCTGCGCCCGATCTCCTTAGGCAAACCGCCTCTCAATCTTCAAAACGCAACTCCTGCAACCCTACAGTATTATGAGTGGTCAAAATCAAATTATTTATTAGAGCGATCGCGCCAATACTCTAGATCTTCTATCAGTTGTTGCTGCTTGGCAATAGCTTGACCATCGACAAGTTCCAAGGGGCGATCGCTTTCGGGAAGCTCAAAGAATTCTTTTATAGTCAAGTAAGTAGTTGATATAGCCATAATAGTCCAATTAAAATCCTGAACCTGGTTGTTTGAGAAATTCAATCTCTTCAGGAGTACTTTTTCTTCCTAGTATCTGATTGCGATGGGGAAATCGACCAAACTCTTTAATAATCTTAAGATGTCGTTCTGCATATGCGATGCTACTTTGACTATTTGGATCATCCTTAAGAGTGGAAAATAGTTTAACTGCAGTATATTGATCTCCTAAATTTTCACTATGCTCAAAGGGAAAATAGATAAACCAACGTTGTACTGGTAATAAAACCCGATCATACCCTTGCGCGATCGCATATTGGGCTAATGCTAATGCTTGGGAATCCATAGCAAAAGCTTTAGGCTTTCCCCGATACATATTTCGAGGAAATTGATCTAACACAATAATCAAAGCCAGACAGCTTAAAGCCTCTTCTTTCCAGTGATTTAATTGCCCTGCTGCTGCCTGGAGATAAATAGGTTCAAAAATCTCTTGAATTTGGCGATCGCGATTGGGATCTTTCATAAACCAAAATTTTCGCGGTTTGCTATGGTAATTAGCCTCTTGTTCACCAAACCAAAACGTTAAGATAGCTTCATAGTTCATTTTTTAATAAAATTTTAATTATTTGTTCTTAGTACCTATAGGCTTTATAGATTGGGGTTGAATGTCTGCTTTAATACAGCATAGGTATCAATAATGCTCATTTCAAGGTCATTTTATGTTTGCGATGAGCTTGTTTTTTTGTAAACTTCGAGTACAATTACACCACAATAATATTTAACTGCATACACAAAAACACTTATATTTCTCACACGCACTAAAGTCTATCTCTTTGTGAGTAGCAAACTCAACTCAATATATTCGTAAATATACATCCATGTCGAAATTAGGAAGACGTAAATTTTTACTGTACGGGTCTACTGGATTAGCAGCAAGTCTATTTCTCAAAGGTTGTGCTGGTGGTGGCGATACTCCACAAACTAGTACTGATTCGCCGTCAACCTCTGCTACCAATGTTGTCAGTGGTGACACCATCAAAGTTGGAATTCTGCACTCCCTAAGCGGTACGATGGCAATTAGCGAAACCACTGTGGTTGATGCGGAAATGCTAGCAATTGACGAAATCAATGCTGCGGGAGGAGTCCTAGGAAAGCAAATTGTTCCTATAAAAGAAGATGGTGCTTCTGATTGGCCAACTTTTGCTGAAAAAGCCACAAAACTAATTGACAAAGACCAAGTAGTAACTGTTTTTGGTTGTTGGACATCTGCGAGTCGCAAAGCAGTTTTACCAGTATTTGAATCCAAAAAGCACATGTTATGGTATCCCGTTCAGTATGAAGGACAGGAATGCTCCAACAATATTTTCTACAGTGGTGCTGCACCAAATCAACAAATTGAACCCGCAGTAGATTGGTTACTAGAAAATAAAGGAAAAGAATTCTTCCTAGTCGGTTCCGATTATGTATTCCCTCGAACCGCAAACACCATTATCAAAGAACAGCTCAAAGCTAAAGGGGGTAAAAAAGTTGGGGAAGATTATCTCCCTTTAGGCAATACAGAAGTTACCCCGATTATTACGAAAATTAAACAGGCTCTTCCCAATGGTGGGGTCATTTTTAATAGTCTTAATGGGGATAGCAATGTTGCTTTTTTCAAACAAATGCAAGGTGCGGGATTGACTGCAGATAAATATCCTGTGATGTCAGTCAGTATTGCAGAAGAAGAAGTAAGACAAATTGGTAAAGAGTATCTTAAAGGCCATTATGCTGCTTGGAATTATTTCATGACAGTGGAAAGTCCCGAAAACGAAAAATTCGTTAAAGCATTCAAAGCTAAATTTGGCGAAGATCGGGTAACTAACGATCCTATGGAATCTGCCTATATCATGGTTAACCTTTGGGCCAAGGCAGTTGAGGCAGCAGGAACAACTGATCTTGAAGCTGTGCGCAAAGCGGCAATTGGGCAAGAATTTGATGCCCCCCAAGGTAAAGTTAAGATGTTCCCTAACCATCATATTTCTCAGACTGTCAGAATTGGGCAGGTTAGAGACGATGGCTTATTTGATATTGTGTTTGCTACTGATGGGCCAGTAGATCCGGTTCCCTGGAACCAATATGTACCAGAAACTAAAGGATATGGCTGTGATTGGACTGATCCTAGTAAAGGTGGAAAATATAAAATCTAGGGATAAAGAGTTTTTTGGTTACTAGGTACTGGTTGTTAAATACCCAAAATTATCTAGTTAATTTCCAAGAAAGCTAATTCATTTGTAGGATGGGTAGAGCGGTAGCGAAACCCATCATCTATCGCCTGTAAATGTTGGGTTTCATTCTTCTTCTTACGAAAGTTGCTCATGGGGGAAACCCCCAAGACCGCACTTTCGCGCAACCCAACCTACTACTGGCGCGTCTAGTTTAATTAATTTATTGGGTAGTGTGAGCGTCTCGCTCACGATCGACATTATATTTCAAAAAATATTTACCCAACATTTTAGTCTAGACACGCTACTACTAACTTTATTGAGCTATAACTAAAATTTGCCCACCATACTTTTATTTGGTAAATCTTAATTAGTTTTTTGCTCCTTATCAAAATATAAACATCAATAAAGATTGATTCGCTACTAAAGTTTGCCAGATATCCCAATAAAATCCAGATATCTGAAAGGTTTCTTGTCAAAATAATTGAAATAGCTGTGTCTGCATTAATTGAAGGCTTATTTAACGGAATCAGTATTGGTTCAGTATTGCTAATTGCCTCTCTGGGATTAGCAATTGTTTTTGGACTTATGGGAGTCATCAATCTCGCCCATGGGGAATTGATGATGTTAGGCGCATACACAACATTTGTGGTGCAAAATATCTTCAAGCCTTTAGGAGAACCCTGGTTTGATTTTTATATCATATTTTCAATTCCTGTAGCTTTTGTGGTAGCGGCAATAGCAGGTTTAATTTTAGAGAGAGGTGTGATTCGCTTTCTCTATGGACGACCGCTGGAAACTCTATTGGCTACCTGGGGTGTTAGTCTGATTTTGCGTCAATTTGTGCGGAGTGCTAATTGGCTGTTAATAATTTGTATAGTCGTATTTTGTCTTTTCTTTTTTGGCGGGATGACCTTTTTGAGTCGTCGTCCTGACTGGGAAAGAATCAGGAATTTGGTCATTACACTTTTATTGCCTGTATCTGCTGCTATCTCAGTGGTTACAGGTTTTTTAATTAACAAGTTTCCCGTGCTAACTAAAGCTTGGTTTAGTGCCAGAAATGTTGATGTTACGGCTCCAGTATGGCTAAGAGGAGGAGTAAAAGTTTTAAATTTCCAAATGCCTTATGCCCGTTTATTTATTATTGCCCTAACTATTATTTGTTTGTTTGCTGTTTACTGGTTCTTAAACCGTTCCACTTGGGGTTTACGAATTCGCGCTGTTACTCAAAATCGTGAAATGAGTTCTTGTTTGGGCATTCCCACAGCTAAAGTTGATGCTTTGACTTTCGCCCTTGGTTCAGGATTAGCTGGAATAGCAGGATGTGCTGTTAGTTTACTTGGTTCAGTAGGTCCGAATACTGGTCAAAACTATATTGTTGATACTTTTATGGTGGTAGTTGTTGGCGGTGTAGGTAATTTGTTTGGTTCAGTAATTGCTGCTTTTGGCATAGGGATTATTAATTATCTGATTGGTTCTGGCACTTTGGCTTTAATTTTCTCTTCCTCAGAGTTCTTTAAACCGCTAGTAGATATTTTGCTGTTTTTTGCAACTAGCAGTATGGCAAAAGTGATGGTATTTGCCCTAATTATTTCTTTCTTACAAATTAAACCTGCTGGCTTATTCCCGCAAAAAGGAAGAACAGCGGAATTGTAATAAGTAATAAGTAATAAGTAATAAGTAATGAGTAATGAGTAATAAGTATTTTATACTCCATAACAATGCATAGTATATCTGAGAAGAAACGAAAAAAAAGAAAGCAATTAATCGAAATTAGCATTGCCGTTTGCTTAGTAATTATTTTTGCTGTTATTCTACCTTCGGTCCTACCTGCTTTTAGATTGCGTCTTGTGGGACGATTCTTGGCCTTATCAATTGTTGCGCTAGGTATTGATTTAATTTGGGGTTATACAGGACTTTTAAGTCTAGGTCATGGGATCTTTTTTGCTTTGGGTGGTTATGCCCTAGCGATGCACCTGAAATTACAGTTGCCCGATGGTCAATTACCAGAATTTTTTACTCTTTATGGAGTTAAACAGTTACCTGCCTTTTGGCAACCTTTTTATTCTTTTCCTGTGACGATAATTGCGCTCATTGTTATTCCAGGAATTGTCGCTGGGTTATTAGGCTATTTGGTATTTCGTAATCGGATTAAAGGGGTTTATTTTTCGATTTTAACCCAAGCAGCATTACTGGTATTTTTTAACTTTTTTAATGGACAACAAAAACTTATTAATGGTACTAATGGCTTAAAAACTGACACAGAAACTATCTTTGGTGTACTAGCTAGTTCAGCTAATGCCCAAAGGACTTTTTATATTTTAACTGTAATATTTTTAGTATTAATTTATTATCTCTGTCGTTGGCTAACTAGTGGTCGTTTTGGTCGTTTGTTAATCGCAATTAGGGATGATGAAACTAGGGTAAGGTTTTCTGGTTATGATCCTACAGGTTATAAAGTTTTAGTATTTGCAATTTCAGGAGCGATCGCGGGAATTGCTGGCGCGTTATATACTGTTCAAACAGGAATTATTACCCCCAGTGTTATGAAAGTTGCTTTTTCGATTGAGATGGTAATCTGGGTTGCAGTAGGAGGTAGAGCAACTTTAATTGGCGCAATTATTGGCACGCTTTTAGTTAGGTTCGCTCAAACATTTTTAAGTGAAAGTTTTCCCGAAGTTTGGTTATTTTTCCAAGGGGCATTATTCCTAATAGTAGTGACAGTTTTACCTAATGGAATTGTGGGTTGGATTAGAGATCAAGGGTGGAAAAATCTTCTATCTTTGTTCGGTTATCGTCAACCAGTATTGACCTATCCTAGTCTAGAACAAGATCCTGAAATAATAAAGGAAGAAAGAGATATTGTAGGGGAATAATTAGTAATTAATAATGGAAAAGATTTTAGAGATAGAACAATTAAGTGTCAGCTTCGACGGCTTTAAAGCCTTGAATAACTTGAATTTTAGTATGAATACTGGAGAATTGCGAGTTATTATTGGTCCTAATGGAGCAGGAAAAACTACCTTTCTTGATGTTATTACAGGAAAAGTGCAACCGACAGAAGGTAGAGTTTTATTTAAAGGTAAAAATCTCCAGAAAATTCCCGAATTTAAAATTGCACGATTAGGAATTGGTCGTAAATTTCAAACTCCTAGGGTTTATCTGAATCTCACCGTTAGAGAAAATTTAGATTTAGTTGTTAATCACAACAAAAATGTATTTTCAACTTTATTTAGTCGTCCCAAATCAGCAGAAACCAGAACAGTCGCAGGATTAATTGAAACCATTGGCTTAGAAGCTAAAGCTGATTTAACCGCATCTTTATTGTCCCATGGAGAAAAACAACGCCTTGAAATTGGCATGTTAGTAGCCCAATCTCCCGATTTATTGTTGGTGGATGAACCTGCTGCTGGTTTAACTGATGAAGAAACCGAAAATGTCGGTGCATTACTATTGGCTTTAGCCGAAAGTCATTCAATTATCGCGATCGAACATGATATGGAATTTGTTCGTCAGATTGCTAATGATCAAGTAACAGTGTTGCATCAAGGTTCGGTACTTTGTGAAGGAACGATGGATCAGGTGCAAAATGATCCTCGGGTAATCGAAGTTTATTTAGGAAAAGCACCATCTATTACTCCTGAACAAATGAATATTATACGGATAGCGGCTTCTATGGCTTGGGCAGATAATAATTTTGCGCCAGAACAATTAGATGTCATTTTGTCTAATTTGAGTCGGGAATTTGCCACTAGTGAGGAACATCAATCTAGTCTAAAAAAAGAATTACAAAATTATTTAGCTCGTAATATTCCATTAGAAGAATTAGTTCCTAACTTAAAAAGCTTTGGCGAAAAAGAAAGAGTATTGAAGCTTAGTTATGAGATCATTAGATCTAATGAAATTAATGAACATGAAGTAATCGTATATCAAAAACTTTTAAAACTTCTAGATTTACCCACAGAGATTATTGAGCAAGTAGAAACAGAAATTGAAGCAAAATACAGTAAGTAATAAGTAATGAGTAATAAGTTGAGATGAATAGAGAAGAATTTCAGGGCCAACAAAAAACTGATTTGGCATTAAGAATATCTAACCTTAATGTCTATTATGGGGAAAGTCATATTTTACGTAATGTAGATATGAGTATTCCCTCTGGTCAAATGGTATGTTTAATTGGACGAAATGGCGTGGGCAAAACTACCTTGCTAAAAACTGTTATGGGTTTACTAAAGCCTCGTACAGGACACATATTTTTTGCTGATAAACTTATTACTAAACTAACCCCAGATCGTCGGGCAAAGTTAGGGATTGGTTATGTTCCTCAAGGAAGAGATATTATTCCTCGGGTTTCTGTTGAAGATAACTTATTGTTAGGGTTAGAAGCGCGTCCTCAAGGCAGAAAAAGAAGTGACACAATACCTCAAGAAATTTTTGATCTTTTTCCTGTTCTCAAAACTATGTTATCCCGTATGGGAGGAGATTTGAGTGGGGGTCAACAACAACAACTTGCGATCGCCCGTGCTTTAATGGGAAAACCTCGTTTATTAGTTTTAGACGAACCAACAGAAGGCATTCAACCCTCAATTATTCTAGAAATTGAAGCAGCAGTTAAAAGAATAATTGAAGCAACAGGCATTTCCGTTTTATTAGTAGAACAACATTTACATTTTGTGCGTCAAGCTGATAGATATTATGCGATGCAGAAAGGTGGCATTGTCGCTTCTGGAAATACTGAAGAATTGAGCCAAGAAGTAATTCAACAATTTTTGGCAGTTTAACAACATTGCAGCTATTAGGATTAATCTTGGGATTGTGAAGCTGGACAAAATAAAAATCTCACTTACAATTTGGAAGTTATTAACTCCCAAAAGTACTCCCCATGAATAAGATTAATATTAAGCAAGCTGTACGAAACATTACTCCTTCTACATTCAGAGTAATAACAGCTTCTCTGATGACAATATCTTGTCTAACTTTCGGCAATGTTTCCCCTGCTTATAGTCAGATTACACCTCAAGTTTGGAGTTCGATAGGATCAAAAGATAATAATCTTAGTTATGCTGCTGGGGTGAAATGGGCAGGTTTTGCCCTAGAATTTGGAGCAGGAAAAGAAGGTGTGGCAGGAGGAGATTTCTTAACTTTTTTACCTGTTCCTTTTGTTTCTCCCTATGCGGGATTGGGTGTTTATTCTGGGGATAATACTCTCGCTTATTCTGGGGGTTTACATCTGTACCCTAGTGCTCATTTATTTGTCGGAATGGGCTATCACTCCATTCGCGGGATTAATGGCAAAATTGGTTTTAAATTCTAAATTTATATTTTATAAAATATTTAAAAATATATTCTATAAAACATTAAAAAATATTATAATAAATTTTGCGATCAGGCAGTGCTTCGCTTTCAGCGAGATCGCGATTCAAAAATTCGTGTTCTCTGTTACCAAAAATGAGAGAATAGTAGTCTTGTCCAAAATTTAACTAGCTGTACAAACTAGATGACCTAATAAAGACAGGGAACAGCATTTCGACCCTGATCAAGATTAAAGAAAATTTACATTGAATTATATTTTATAGAAAAAATGGTACAAACTCCAATAGCCCCCACAAAGAAAGTATCAAAGCTGGAAGGGATTAAAGAACGCAGTAACTTCTTACGAGAACCTGTAGCTACCGAAATACTTCAAGATACAACTCATTTTACCGAAGACGCGATCCAAATTCTGAAGTTTCATGGTTCTTATCAACAGGATAATCGCGATAATCGAGTCAAGGGTCAAGAAAAAGACTATCAAATGATGTTGCGTACCCGTTCTCCTGGGGGTTTTATTCCAGCACAATTATATTTAACCTTAGATAAGTTATCAGAAGAATATGGGAATTATACCCTTAGAACCACAACACGTCAGGGTTTTCAACTTCACGGAGTACTGAAAAAAAATCTCAAAGCAACAATCGCCGCGATCGTGCGCAATATGGGTTCGACTCTAGGTGCTTGTGGGGATTTAAATCGTAATGTGATGGCACCGCCAGCTCCCTATAAAAATCAACCTGAATATCAATATGCTTGGGAATATGCTGATAAAATTGCCGATTTATTAACGCCTCAAACTGGTGCTTATTACGAAATTTGGCTTGATGGAGAAAAAGTAATCAGTGCCGAAGAAGCCGAAGAAGTTAAAGCTGCCAGACAAAAAAATGGGACAGGAACCATTTTTCATGATCACGAAGAACCTCTCTATGGCACTCACTATATGCCCAGGAAGTTTAAAATCTGTGTTGCCGTACCTGGAGATAATTCCATTGATGTTTATACCCATGATGTTAGTTTAATCGTTATTCTCGATGAGCAAGGGAAATTAGAAGGGTTTAATGTGCTTGCTGGTGGCGGCATGGGCAGAACCCATAATAAAGAAGAAACTTTCGCTAGAATGTCTGATCCTATTGGTTTTGTTGCCAAAGAAGATGTCTATGATCTGATGAAAGCAATTGTGGCAACTCAGAGAGATTACGGCGATCGCTTTAAGCGTCGTCATGCCAGAATGAAATATCTCTTACATGATTGGGGTGTGGAGAAATTTAAAGCTAAATTAGAAGAATTCTTTGGTAAGAAAATTGCTCCCTATCGAGAATTACCAGCATGGAAATATCTAGACTTTTTGGGTTGGCATGAGCAAGGAGATGGGAAATTATTTTTCGGTTTATCGGTAGAAAATGGTCGTGTCAAAGACACAGACAACTGGAAGCTTAAAACTGCTTTACGGGAAATTATCGAAAAATTTAAGATTCCCATGCGGTTAACTGCTAATCACGACATTATTCTCTATGAAATCGCGCCCGAGAATAAAGATGAAATTGCCGAAATGCTCTCCCAAAAAGGCATAGAAACCGATCCTGAAGCTTTAGATCCGATTACTCGTTATTCGATGGCTTGTCCGGCGTTACCCCTTTGTGGACTAGCTGTTACCGAATCAGAAAGAATTTTACCAGAAATTAGCGATCGCATTCGCACATTATTGACTAAACTAGGTATGGCTGATGAATATTTTGTCATCCGTATGACTGGTTGTCCCAATGGTTGCGATCGACCCTATATGGCAGAATTAGGCTTTGTAGGCAGTGGGCCAAACAAATATCAAATATGGCTGGGAGGGACGCCAGATCAAACCCAACTAGCTCAACCCTATGAGCAAAAAATGCCTGTAGACGATCTAGAAGACTTTTTCGAGCCCATTTTTGTCTTCTTTAAACAAAAACGTCATGCAGGAGAAAGTTTTGGCCTATTCTGCTCTCGTATTGGTTTCGATGCAATTCGTAAATTTTCTGCTAATTATAAATTAGGTAGCTATATGGAAGAAACCACCCCTAAACAACGCAAATTCCGCAAAAATCAGAAACGGGTTAGTGTTCCCGACGAGATTTTCCCTCGCCTCAAGGAAACGGCACAGCAAGAGGGAAGACCAATGAATCAGGTGATTGCGGAAGCTTTAACCGACTACTTTGCCAAAAAGGCAAATAGTTAATATAAAACTTAAATTACTTAGTTTAGATAAAATCTGAGTTTTGAATAGTGAAAAATTACTACTCCAAAACTCTTTTTTATTTTTGTCGCGAATGAAAAGCTAATCATAGTTTGATAGGAATGTTAGGGAACTCTATAAACGTAGTCTTGCTCAAAATATTAAATAGGATTTAAAAGTGGAAACTGAGAACTTAAATATCTTGTCAGCAGATAATCCCTTAATCAATCCAGAAGATGATCGATTAGGATACGCTTCATTTGCCAAAAATCTTGCAGAAAGCCTTTGTCTAATGACTTCTAGTGAAGGCTTAGTTTTAGCTGTTTATGGTTCTTGGGGTTCGGGAAAATCAACACTGTTAAACTTTATTATTCATAATTTAGAGCAAAAACCTAACCCTAACAATGAGCAGCCTATTATCGTCCGCTTTAATCCTTGGTGGTTTTCTGGAGAAGAAGCTCTGACAAAACATTTTTGGCTATGCTTTATTTCTGATTTTTTTTTTACTTCGTCCGTTTTCTGAACAGAGACTGCATGATCGCATAGTAAAAATCACCATATAGTATCAACTTTACTGGCAGCTATTTTTGAATCCCGACTAATCAAAGGCAAACCCAAATGTACTGCCGTCGCAGCAATAATACGATCTGGTAAATCGGGTACGCTATCCCTTGGAATAGTTGCTAAAGCTTCTACTACTCCAGTAGTTAACTCAAAGACAATCATTCCTGTATTACCAAGCATTAATTCGCGATTGAGCTGAGTCCTTAATTGAGAAGAAATGCGCCCTTTCTCCTGTAGATAAATTATTTCTACCAAGCAAATCGTGGGAACATAAATAATAATTTCCCCACGCTCGCATTGATCGAACAATCGATTAGCTGCAATGCTCAAACGGGGACTATCTTCTAAATACCAAATTAAGGCGTGGGTATCGGTTACTACATCAGACATTAAATGTCCTCGCGAGGAAAGTTACCACTCATTTCTGCTTTCACTTCAGCAATTTCTTCTTCACTGATATTGATGCCTTTCCAGATACCTCTCAAAGATTTGCGAGGTTGTGATGGAGAAACAATAAAATCTCGTTTAAGGTGAGGAGTTATTTGTTCGATCAAACGTATTCGATCCAAGGGAGAAAGTTGCTTGGCTAAATTTAAAACTTCCTCTAAGGTTATAGACTCATGCATTTTACCTTGATTTTAAGCTTATGAATAAATTTTAGCTCGACGGAGTTGGCATTTTAGGAATAATTTGGCTTAACATCCTTTCGCGATTAGCTTTTATTACTGAAAATTACTTGAAGATTTGATTAGCGGTAAGTTGCAGTTGAGGAAAAAGAGGAGAAGCGATCGCAGTATCCCCTGTAAACTCAGTATTCCAGTTTGAGTTGTGCATCAATTGGAGGCATTCCTATCATTGCTTATAATGCAATCATTAAATTAAGTTAACTATAATCATGGCAAGCTTAACTATCCGCAATCTGGACGATTCTATCAAAGCTTTGCTGAGTATCCGCGCTGCTCATCATGGGTATTCGATGGAAGAAGAAGCCCGACAAATCTTACGTGCTGCACTGCTTGAAAAGACTCAACCATCACAAAATCTAGCTAAATCAATTCAGAAACGCTTTGCCGAACTTGGTGGAATTGACCAGATACCTACTACTCCAAGAGAACCAATGCGCGAACCTCCTCAATTTACCCCATAATTATTCTGGACACAGATATCTTATTTGAATATTTTATTAGTAGTAAGTTGAAGTTGAGGAAACAGAGGAGAAGCGATCGCGCTATCCTCTACAAATTCAGTCTCTTCGTACAGTCCCTGATTTAGAATCAAGACTGTTACCTGATCATTTTCGTGATTTAAGGTGATCTCCAGAAAAATTTTTACCAGGTTTTGATCAGATTTATTTATTCATCCGTAGGGGCGCATCGCGATGCACCCCTACGCCGCAACTCGCGCGTTCCCTTGCGCCTGTCGGCGGCGCGGGGTCGCTCGTTAATAGTCTGTTCTTGGCTAGAAATCACCTAAATATTCTTCAAGAGTTAATTTTCTGGTGGCAGTGTTCATTGATTAGATCTCATCAGGAATAACCCATTTGGGGGGTTCGGTTAGTTTTTTTCTTCTTGCTATTTCAGCTATTTCCAGCATTTCATCCAAGGAAGTATCACTAATAAATTTAGAGGTTTTTTCCAGATGATTGTCTTGAGATATTGAGTTCTCCGTAACAGATTCTTGATTATTGCTTATGGTTTCGCTGTTATTACTAGTTTCCATGATTCCTTAAGTTATCATTTCTATCTTAATTATTGTAAATTATTATGCAATCTTGAATCCCCAATCCCCAAAGATGGGCATTCCCTAATCCTAATCACCAAGCTTTTTAAAAAAAGATCAATCTTTGTTACTTATCTCTTGCGATTTGTAAATATAACGGTTAGAATGCGGCTGAAAACTTCCACAACACTTAGCGTCTTATTATGTCTGCCCTTCCTCAACACTATCTTCAATTAGGTTCTGATAAAAATTTCTCTTCAGACTTATCTAATACTCAGGTACTATCTAAAAGTCAAACAAAATTGAAGAATAATTCTCAAAAGTCTCCTTCTCGTTTTCCGAAACCTAGAAAATTTCCTCCATATCTCAAGATTTTACTGTTATTGCAAAGAGGTTCTTTAGGAGTAGCTAGCTTTTCTATCGCAACTGGAATTATGTTGTACTTATCTACAGTTGCTATTCCTCAACAATGGAGTAAAGAATACCGTAATCTTGAATCTTTACAACGTCAAGAGCGCCAGTTAACAACTATCGGAGAAAGTTTGAAATATAAGCTTTCGCAACAGGCAAGACAATATAAAATGTCTCCGATCGCATCTAGTAACACTGTATTTCTGAAACCAAATTCAGTAGCAGTTAATCCCCAAAAAACCCAAGAAAATCAAAGTGAATCACTGAAAAAAATGAGTCTTGGATACTAAGTATTAATTAACTAACTATTAACTATGAAGTAATGAGAAAAACTAGGGCGAGTGCATTATTAAACACAACTCGATTACCCAAAAAATCTCGTAATCTTGCTCATCAAGTTACGTTAAGATTACTCCTAGTTTGGGGATTATTATTCCTTTGTGCAACAGGATTGACAGTGAGGCTTTATCATCTTCAGGTTGTCGATCCTGTAATTAGTCATGAAAAAGCACCTAAAAATAAAAACTATAAAGCGATCGCGCGATCGCAACAAACAGCAAGCCTAAGACCATATACTCCTCGTCGTCAGATTGTAGATCGCAATTACAATGTTTTAGCGACAGATCGCATTAATTATCAACTTTACGTTCATCCCGATCTATTTATCAAAAACTCAAAACCTGTCCCTCCAGAAAAGGTTGCCCAAGATTTAGCAGCTATTTTAAAAACTCACACGACCGAAGAGTTATTACAGCAGTTTGGCAAACCAGGTCCTTTAGCAAAAAATTTACCAGAATCATTAGTCCCCAAAATTCGTGCTTTACAGATTGATGGTCTAGATCTCAGAAAAAATTATGCTCGCTTTTATCCCCATCAAGAAATGGCTGCCGAAGTCATTGGCTATATTAACAAAGATGCAAGTCGCGAACCTAAAGCGGGATTAGAGTATACGCAAAATAAATTATTAGAAAGTCAGCCTATTAGTCTAAGGTTAAAGCGTAGTTTTTTGCAACTTAAGGGAAAGACCCAGCCGGTCTTTCATCCAGGGGAGTTAAAGCAAAAGATGTTCCAATTTGACGACCTCCGATTACAAACTACCCTAGACCTTCGACTACAACAATCGGCTCGTCAAGCATTAAAAACCTGGATGGATAAATACCAAGCCAAAAGGGGAGCTGTTCTCGTCATGGATGTGCGGGATGGTTCGATTCCCGTGTTAGTCTGTGAACCAACCTATAATCCTAATCGTTACAACGAATACAAAGACTATAGTTTATTCAAAAATTGGGCAATTACCGATCTTTATGAGCCTGGTTCGACTTTTAAACCGATTAATGTTGCGATCGCTTTAGAAGCTGGTGTGATTACTCCTAACGAAAAAATTGAAGATACGGGAGAAACTGTAGTCAATCGCCATACTATTCGCAATCACGATTACCCAGAAGAAGGTGTTAGGGGAAAGATTAGCATAGATGAGATTTTGCAATATTCTAGCAATATCGGGATGATTAACATCATGAATAGACTGTCTCGTTCCGATTATTACCAAAAACTTCAGGAATTAGGCATCGAAGAGCCCTTAGAATTAGACCTTCCAGGCTATACTCCTGGACAACTCAGAGACGAAGTCGAATTTTCGGCTAAAGAAATTGACGCTGCGACAGCTGCTTTTGGTCAAGGTTTCTCTCTGACTCCTTTAAAACTACTACAAATTCATGCAGCGATCGCTAATGGGGGAGATCTAATGACGCCTCATTTAGTCAAAGGTTTAGTTGATTTTGACGGCAATCTTCACTATGAGATTCCGCCTCAGAGTCAAAAAATTTGGGACTCTAAAACTACTCGTACTGTCCTAGAAATGATGGAAACAGTAGTTGAAAAAGGTAGTGGTGAAAATTCCAAAATTCCTGGCTATCGGATTGCTGGAAAAACAGGAACTGCTCAGAAAATCAACCAAACAGGAGCCTATGATGCCAACGCTAAAATTACTAGCTTCGTGGCAGTTTTTCCTGTAGAAAAGCCCCGTTATGCAATATTAGCGGTAGTAGATGAGCCTAAAGGAAGATTGACTTTTGGTTCTACTGTGGCTGCACCAATAGTTAAAGAGGTCATAGAAACAATCATTGCCCATGAAGGAATTCCACCGTTTCGAGAGCCCAAGAAAAGTCCTCTTTGACCATAATAGTAATTAAAAATTTTAGAGACGAAAAAAATCAGAATGTTTAGCTCTACCGAACTTGCAATTTAAAATTATTAGTTTTTCTTGTCAGGAATAGTGAATAGGAAACAGGAAACAGTTATTATTTTTCGAGTTTTTTAATAAGACTAGTAATTATTCTACTTTCTTCTAGTAGTAAATAAATAATTATTTCTACTTCTTTTCTCGGACATAATCCTACTCGTTCAAATAAAATAAGATGAGTTTCTAGTTCATTAATTGAATCTACTGATATGTTTAAAAATCTTAAATATTCTTTTGTATAGTGCCTCCCATATCCTTCCGCTATGTTAGCAGGAATAGATACTGCACTTCTTCTGATCTGTTGAACCATTTCATACAGTTCATCTTTGGGAAAAGTTCTAGTCAGAAAATAGCAGTTTTCCGTAATAACTATACCTTTTTGCCAAATTCTTAATTCTTTAAAGTCATTTATGTCGGACATTTTTAATTAGTTTGATTTCTCTTAACTGTTCCCATTCCCTGTTTCCTATTCTCTACTATCAATTTTTGGTTTAGCAAGTTAAGTTCGGTAGAACCAGAAATTTTAATCAGCGAATCGGTGCTCTAGAAATACGTAATCATTCTGATTCAATATATTAAATTTATTGCCAAAATTTATATAGGAGTTACAGAAACTTCATCTGATTTATTTTTTTACTCTCTCAATTTATTTAATTATGAATATAATTGCTAAACAGAAAAATAATCGTAATTTAGCTTTTAGTGTTACTCTAGCTAGTGCCATTTCTATTCTCAAATCAGCAGAAGCCAACGCACTTAGTGTTACCTTTGATTATACATACGATGACAATAACTTTTTTGATCCTGGGACTACTGAAGGTCTAGACAGAAGAAACACTCTAACCCAAGCGGGTCAGTATTTTACCAACTATATCAATGATAGTCTATCAGCAATTAGCTCTGGTTCTGGAATTGCAGATGTTGGTGGTAATGGTGGGTCTAATACTTGGACAGCATCTTTTTTCCATCCAGCAACAGGCAACACCCAAACGATTCTAGATCTAACTGTCCCAGCAGACAAGATCATTGTTTATGCTGGTGGACGGGATCTTAGTTCTTTGGGGACAGCAGGCACTGGTGGTTTTACAACAGCGAGTGGCTCGTCAGCGTTTATTAATCTTATAGCAGGGCGAGGACAAGCAGGCGCACTGACAGACCCAAAAACGGATATTGGTTTGTGGGGTGGTTCTCTTTCCTTTGATACGAATATAGTTATTGATTCTACTACTTACGATTGGCACAATACTACCGATTCAGCAGGACTCGACTCTAATGAGTTTGACTTCTTGTCTACTGCTATTCATGAACTTGGTCACATCTTTGGCTTTAGTAGTCTTGAAGGCTCTTCTTGGGCAAATCAGATTGAAGGTACAAGTTTTACGGGGACTAATGCATTAGATGTCTACAGGGCAGAAACTGATCTTAATGCGACTTCTGTTCCTTTAAAGAGCAATAGTCTTGCTCACTGGGATGAGCTGATTACCAGCCTTACTTTAGCAGGCGATAGTCAAGAAGCAGCTTTCGGCCCTAATATATCCGAAGGCCAAAGAAAGTTGTTGACAAATTTAGATTATGCAGGATTGGAAGACATTGGTTGGGAAGTCAATACTGCTTCTGTTCCTTTTGAGTTTTCTCCTGCATTAGGCATTTTATTAATGTGTGGATTCTTTGGCTCTTTATTTATCAAGAAGCGCTTAAGAGGAAAAACTAGAAAACTAGTCAAGTAGGCATAAACTGATTGACTGACAAAAGTGCTTGAAAAATTCGCGGCGATTAAAGCGCCAGGCTTCGCCTGATTACAGATAGTAATTAGCTCCAATGCTAATATTCCTCTAATCCTTGCCAAAGATTAATTCTGGCAAGGATTTATTATGGAAAATCAAAATTTAGATGTGGAATGTTCGTCAGTAAGCTTCGATTCCCAAGAGTAATCGTGAAATATACTTAGTTTATATTGTACTTTATTGTTAATTAATAAAGTTTATTCTTGAGCGTAGATAGGATTTACATCTCAATAATAAAAGTATATATTTTTTTTATAAATTGATTTCCAAAAAACAGTATTTTCCAGAATTTACTTTGTCAAAATTTTCTTGCTAAATTATAAGTAATCAAACGAACTTCACAAAATCATAGTTTTCACAAAAAAGAATAAATAATTTCATGAAAATATTCATAATATAGTCATAATAAATGATATTGTTTTGTGAATTTATTGTAAATCTATTGTGGAGTTTTTATTAGAAACAATTACCAAAAGATATGAAATTAAATCCTCAAAGCCAACTAATTGCTAAATTAGTAGCAGTTCTAACAATCACTAATATTTTTACTCTTGTTCTTCCTCAAGTAGCTTTCAGTAACACGATAGTTCTTAAAGGAACTATAAGAGACTTTAGCGATCAGCATCCTGACTTTGAACGCCAAAATGGACAAGATGGATTTCATTATGGCTTAGATCAAAATATTACAACAGATACAATTGGCACAGATAACAAGCCAGTTTATGCAGGAGGTAGTTTTTCAACTACAACTAAAGCAAATTTTGATCAATGGTATAGAGATGTCCCAAATGTTAATCAAAAAAAGAATTTATCTATTCAGTTAAAAGATGATGATCGTGATGGAGTTTATCGTTATCAAAATACAAGCTTCTTTCCTATAAATAATAAATTAATGGGTAATGAGGGCAGGAATAACAATTTTCACTTTACCTATGAAATTCATTCTAAATTTACCTACCAAGGAGGAGAAACTTTCCACTTTAGTGGTGACGATGATGTCTGGGTTTATATTAATGGACACAAGGTAATTGATATTGGCGGAGTTCACAGCAGAACTGATGCTCATGTTAATCTAGATGAGATAGCTGCTGCTATTGGAATAGAAGTTGGTGGAACATATAATTTGGATTTCTTTTTTGCCGAAAGACATGTAACTCAATCTAACTTTATTATTGAAACAACTATGCTCTTAGAAAATCCCAAACCCGACTAAATAGGGTTAGACAAGTAGAATACCTGAACCTCCTTATTATCAATTAAATTGGCTATTGTAGTTAATCCCAAAATATACTACTAATTAATAATGATCATTAATCTCTGCTCAATGGCATTTATAAGTCATTATCAGAGATTTTTTTCAGTAATTAGATAATTTTTGATTTCTTCATAAATAGCTTGCTAATTTGCAGTTTATTTATTACTAAAAGTAGTAGTTTTATTGATTTACTTACGCTGAATAGGTGAACAGGATTACTTTTATAGTATTAAAGCCTTTTCCCAAGATACTAATTGATCATAAAAAGACTTATATATTTTTCTCATACCGTTTTTAATTTAGTTGGATCTTATCCCACCTCAGAAATAATCTTTGGTACTGTGACCAAATCCAAGCTATCAATCGTCGTGAACTCTACCCCAGTAATTCGATATAAATGAAAGCGTAAATCAAAAGAGCGATTGTTGCTACGACGATGATATTCTTTTTTTTTCCACTAGAAGGACTTCTTAGGTAACCAATGAGACTGGCTACCCTGTTTCTCATTTTCTTTTTTGGGCTTGTAGCATTTTTCGGGGACTATTGATGTTGATCTTAATACTAATGTACTAAATGTGATCGCAGATAGCCATAATATTATTCAAAATATAGATTAGCTCAGTAGTAACCAGCAATTAGAAAATAAATAATTTTAATATAGATAGACTTTGTTATTGTAGTTTATTCCGCAAATATACCTAAAAATCTTGGGAATATATAGCTACTTGATAAAGTCTATTCTTAATTATCAGAAATTTTATTATAGAAATAATAAACTCATATATTTTTTCGTTTCTTCATCAAAAAACCACGGTCTTTATATTATTTTAATAATCAAAAATAGTAGGTTTCTGTATTTACTTCTTTAGAAGAGAATTGTTATTGTAGTACAGAAAGCAACTTAAAAGATATTCAATTTGTTTTCGATTGAAATTTCCCAGGAATAAAATACACACTAATAAATTTATTATTATGAAAAAAGTCATCACTTTTTCTCTTGCTTCTTTAGCTATTCTTGCTCCTAAGATTGTGTTATCTCAAACAAATTCTGCATATACAATGCCAGATGCCAGTTTCAGGCAATTTGTCTGTTCCTACTTAGAAGGTGAATCGAATAGAAGAACAGCTGTATCAAAGATTAAATCTCAAATTGCTTCAATAATGAGTGAAGAACAAGAAGAAATCCTAGGTGATATTAAGAGAAGTAATAAGGAAGCAATTAAATTTTGCCCTGGACTTGAAAAATAAAGATACAATTTTTGATTTGATTTGAGTTTTTTAGCTAGACAATTGGGTAAACTTTACTTAAACCAACTTATATCAAGTAAGCTTCGTCACTATCTATTAAGCAGGTAATTCTATTAGTAATTTTTAATTCTAAAGCACACATATCTTGAGAAAAATGAAAAACAAAATATTCAATAAAATAATTGCAACTACAGCATTTGCAAGTCTTGTGACTACTGCTATTCCTCAAGTAGCTCTTAGTGAATCAGACTTTGTTAGAGTTTGCAAACAAGATAACAGTAATGATTCTAAAGCTTGGATTTATTATGAAGATAATGGTGAATTGAAACGAGTTGAAGGGGAGCCAAAAGGCAATGGCAAAATCAAAAAATGGAAAGCCCAGACTCTTTTAGAAGATGCTGGTTTAAGCGAGTCTGAAGCTGATGATATTCTAAAAAGTAAAGTTAATAATAAAAAAATAACAGAAATTAAAATAAAAAATATGGATTTATGTAGTGACGAAAGCACTACTGTCATCAATAATAGTCCAGGAAATAGCGGTAATGCTCCAGGACAAAATAAGGCTTGTAAAAATAATAACGGTATTGGCAATAACTACGATATTGAATATGTCATTGATGATGAAACCTATACCGTAAGAATTGACCCTGGTAACTCAGGTCAAATGAAAAAATTTGAAGATGATCTGGCAGATCAAGGCTATACCGACACCCAAATTGCTAGTGCAGTTGACCAAATTTGGGATGCTGAAATGAAAATCAACAGCGGGAATGGCTCTTCTGACTGTCCTTCTAGTGTAAATGGAAATGATGACTATACGATTTTAGGAGATCAATATAGCAGTAAGAGTGATTTTCCTTTCTACAGGGGAAATAATAATCCTACAGATTTTCATAGTGTAGTCAATGGCAGTGATGTGGGAGTCGACGCTTTCCAAGAATTCTCCCGTACAGAATCTAGTGCTATCGATTTAAGTGAACTTCAAGCTAGAAAGTTGGATACTAGCAATCTGGAGTTAACTTATGATGCTGAAGTAATAGTTTATTTTATAAATGAAGGAGCTGGATTTCGTAACCAATTAAGGTTTGAATCGACAGGAACAACTGAGGAATCAGGAATGATTTTTTATGATGTTTCTTGTCACGGTACAGACCCTGATTGTGGCTATCCAGGAGGTGGTCCTTCTAATGTAGAAGATGCTTTAGAACTAGGTGACTATGTTAACTTAGGAAATCTTGCAGCTGGCACTAGCCTCGACTTTCAAGTTTTGGCTGATGGTTATAATAACTCTAATGCTCCAGTTTGGTATACAGACTCCACGAGAAATGTCGATGGTATACAACATTTAATCGCCTATGCCTATGAAGGTTATCTTGTTTTAGCTTACGAAGATCTCTGGGGTGGTGGAGATAATGATTATAATGATGTTGTTTTTGCTGTGTATATTGGAGAAAATAACTTAAATGCGATCCCCACTGAAGGAGGAAGCAGTAGTGGTAGTAGTGAAGATTTAGGCGAAATCGATACCGACTATGATGGGATTCCTGACAGCATAGAAATTGGTGCTGATTCTAGTAATCCTACTAACAGCGATCAAGGTCTTAAAGAAAATGGTAGTCCTCACCCCAACCCAAACTGGGAAGATCATAACCCTGACTATCAAGATGATGATAGCGATAATAACGGAATTTCCGATGCCTTAGAAGCAGGCATTGATCCGACTAACCCTGTTGACAGTGATGGTGATGGAACTTATGATTTCCAAGATCCTGATGATGATAACAACGGTATTCTTGATGTCTATGAGATCGGCGACGATTCTGACAGTAATTCGGGATATGACCTAGATGGTGATGGTGCTGATGATATTTACCCGAATGATTTTGATAATGATGGTATTCCTGATTATCTAGATAATGATGATGATGATGATGGTATTCTTGACGGCGTAGAAATTGCAGGCAATCCTGATAATCCAGCTGATACAGATGGGGATGGAGCTGATAACTACCAGGATACAGATAGTGATGGAGACACTATTCCCGATAGCGTTGAGGGAATGGATGATGCAGATGGGGATGGAGCTGCTAACTACCTAGATACAGATAGTGATGGAGACACTATTCTTGACAGTGATGAAGTAGGAAGTGACCCCAACAATCCCCAAAATACCGATCAAGAAGCTTTCGAAAACTCATATGCACCAGTTGATGGAGATGATATTCCTGACTTCTTAGATTCTGATAGTGATAATGATGGTATTCCTGACAGTGTGGAAGCTGGAGACGACGATCCTAATACTCCTCCTGCTAACAATAACACTAGTGATGACAGACAAAGTAATCCTTATAGTTATTTTGACTACACTGCATTTCCCCTGATTGATTAGTTTTTATTACTTGATATTTTAGTAAAATAAAGCGATCACTTTTTCTCAAAGGTGATCGCTTTTCTTATGAGAATAAATAACTATCAGAGAGACAAATGTTTATCGCCATTTTCTCAAATAATAAATAATTATTAATTATTTAGCTCTAGCTTGTTTGACCATTGCAATTAAAGTTTGATGAGCATCTTCGGAATCTTTGAGAGTATGATTAAACTCAATTCGTACTGGGACTGTTTTACCTTTGATCTTCGCTGTTAGGTTCATTCCTTGAGGATCGATAGAATCCATGGTTGCGGTTTCGGCTTCAGGAGAATTCCCAAAGACTTTGGCGTATAAAACTATTGCTTCAGCATGATCTTCATTCATATGTTTACAAATGCGATCGCTGATTGCTGGAGTAATTACATCGGACATAATTTTTTCCTAAGTTAACTTATTGGGATAGCATTTCAGACAAAATGCCATAATTTTCTTTATACAGGAAGTTTGTTGTGGATAAAATATTTTTGGTCTGGCAATAGTGATTAGAGTAATTCCTAAGCTGTTTGCTACCTGACGTTTAATATCTTCTCCTCCTGGCTTTCCTGAAGCTTTGGTGACTACTAGAGAAATCCTCCATTGTCGCCATAGGACTGTCTCGAATTCGACAGTGAAGGGAGGACGAATTGCGATTATGCGATCGCTTGTAAAGCCTGAATCTGAGGCAATTTGTAAAGAATCCACCTTCGGTAGTACTCTGGCAAATAGAGTAGCGCGATTTTGCCAAGTTTTAAACTGGGGTAAAACTTTACAGCCAACGGTTAGCAATACTCGGTGTCTCTGTAAGTAATCTCCGTTTAATAAAGTCTCAAAACTATCTAATGCTAGATGATGATCTGATAACTGACAAAGATTCCTTTCGTAACGAAGATAGGGAATATTCTTGAGCTGAGCAGTTGCGATCGCATTTTGAGATACTTCCGTGGCAAAAGGGTGGGAAGCATCGACAATGGCAATAATCTTTTCTTGGAGACAAAATTGTGCCATTTGCTCTCTAGAAAAACAGCCTACTTTTACAGAAAAGTTGGATGGATAGAGATTTTTGGCTGAGTTAGTAGTTACCGTAACTATACTAGAGATTTGAGTATCTGCGATCGCTTGAGCAAGATCTGCACTATCTTTTGTTCCCCCAATTAACCAGATTTGACTCATTATTTTCCCTGGCTTAGTTTTAGTTCTCTCCAGCTCTCCTTTCAAGTTAGGAGTAATCTACAAGTAATTATTCGATATAGTAATGTAGTTAAAAATAGCCAGTAGCTATTTTCCTGAACGATAAAAAGGCTTTTTAACTACGGTAGCAGGATAATTTTTACCGCGAATTTCTACTTCTAATTCTTGTCCCACTTTACTTAAAGACTTAGGAACATAAGCAAGAGCGATCGCTTTCCCTAAAGTAGGAGCTAATGTGCCACTTGTAACAACTCCTACCTTCTCTTGTTCAAAGATTACTGGATAATCATGACGAGCAATGTGTTTCCCTTTCATGGACAATCCCACTAAACGACGCTTAACACCTGTTGCTTTTTGTTTTTCTAAAACTGATCGTCCTACAAAATCGCCTTTACTATCAAGATGTACTAACCAACTCAATCCCGCTTCTAGAGGAGTTGTTTTTTCATTAATATCTTGTCCATAAAGACACATTGCAGCTTCTAATCGCAGAGTATCGCGCGCGCCCAAACCACAGGGAGTAACCCCCTTAGCTAATAGTGAGCGCCATAACTCTTTACCGGCTTCGGGTTCAATCATTACTTCAAAACCATCTTCCCCAGTGTAGCCAGTCCGCGCTACAAAAGCAGTGGTTCCTGCGATTTCAACTTCCTGATGTCCAAATTTTTTAATCGCAGTTAGATCTTCTGAAACCAGAGATTGTAAAACTTTAGTTGTTTCTTGGCCTTGAATCGCGAGCAAAATGCGATCGCCAGATAAATCCTGTAAAGTAGTACTCTTTAGATGCGCCAAAATCCAATTTTTATCCTTATCCTTAGTTCCCGCATTCACAATCAGTATTCCCTTTTGTTCGCCTGTCTCCGTTTCCCCCTGATGGTAAAAGATAATATCGTCGATAATCCCGCCTTCTTCATTAAGTAAGACTGTATATTGAGCCTCCCCATTACTCAATCTCGACAAATCAGAAGGAACTAAAGCTTGCAGTTCAGCAATTAAATCTTTGCCCACTAGAGCAAATTTACCCATGTGGGAAATATCAAACATTCCTACGGTAGAACGCACTGCTTGATGTTCTTTTTTTAAGCCAATAAATTGCACTGGCATTTCCCAACCAGAAAAAGGAACAAAGCGAGCTTTTTGCTCTTTAAGTACATCGTATAGAGGAGTTCGTAGTAGGTTGCTAGACATGAAATCTGCTTGAACAAAGAATAATTGAATAAATCACATTGTAACTAATTATAAGAATCGAGGAACAAATAATAATTCCCTAGTCCAAAAATACTTTTGCTGTAATATTTGTCACTTTCCGAGCTACTGAATAGGTAACAGCCCAGGTATTTTCTTAATCTCTGCATTAATTTCTTATAGAAAATGCGATCGCAATTAAGTAACAGCGATCGCATTCTAACAAGGCGACCATACTCTTAAAGTTTAATCACCTGTATTAAGATTAGAGTTAGGTAGGCATACTACTGTTAAAGATGTCACGATATAGTTTCCACTGTCCGTTTCTTTGCTTCCAGATGACGATGTACTTACCTTTGTCTAATTCCTGACCCTCGTCATCGTATAGGGTATAGTTCGATACCTCGATAGCGGTATCACCATGATCCTCTACGTCGATGATCTCTAGCTTGATCTCTTTGACTCCCATATCAAAGATTGATTGCCAGAGCGCTTGGATTGATTCCCTGCCTGTTAAGAAGTCACTGTTGGGGGCTAATACCTGTCCGTCCTCTGTATAAAGGTCCGCCAGACCGGCAGCATCGATTCTCTTGAAAACGGTCATGAAATTTTCGTTGGCTGCCATAATCGCATCGCTAACCTTAGTTAAACCTGACAGTGTCATGATTATTTCTCTCCTTGATTTAAGTTGGTTGGATTGTAGACTGTGAGATAAATGGTATGATATCAAGCCAGTTTGGGAATTTGTTCGGTGATCTCGAGAAATTCCTGAATATCATACTGAGTGAGCATTATAACAAGACTTTTTAAAAATTTAATCTATAGAAAAGCTGTTAAAACATCAGAATAATGTCACTGTTTAATTATTCAATCTCTCTCGCAGTCGCATCCTTCTCCATCTCAACCTCACTAATCTTCTCTAACAACTGTTTTTTTAATAACTCATGTCTGCTTAGGGCAACTTCGTAAAATGCGATATGGAATTTAGTATGAGATCGGTTTTCTATGAGTCCACACTGCTTTTATAAAATTTGCATACTCCCTTTTTCCTTTCTTCAGTGCATGTTTATCAACAGTTCACTGTGTTATTATCCTGCATCAATTTTTACTCCTTCGGATATTCTTAATTTGGTTCCCATAGTTGCTTGCACTTTCTCTAACAAAGATTCGACATCAGTCTGTAAACGCCGAAACTTGGCCTTCTGCCAAGGATCTTTACTCCACTCTTCCACCAAGTTCAAACTGCCATTGAGAAATGCAGTCCGACAGGCATAACGCTGAATCTTGCCACTAGCGGTTTTGGGAATACTGCTAGTCTTTATCAATACAATCGCGTAAACCTGTAATGAATGCTGGGCAGTCATCGCCTGGATGATATTCCCTACTACCTCATTTACATTCAGTTTCCACAGATAACTTCGCTCTACCTCTTGAACAATTACAAGTCGTTCTAAGCCTTGAGACTCCACCGTAAACGCCGCCCCACAATAAGGTCTTAGTGCGGGATGGCTCTTTTGAACTGTCAGTTCGATGTCTTGAGGATAATGTTTTTGCCCCTTGATGATAATCAAATCCTTGATGCGCCCAGTGATAAATAACTCGCCATCAAGTAAAAATCCCAAGTCCCCTGTACGAAGAAATGGCCCCTCTTGACTATCTTGTAGATAAGCTTGAAAGGCTTCATCTGTTGCTGAGGGGAGATTCCAATATCCAGAAGCAATACTCTCACCAGATAACCAAATTTCTCCGACTTGTCCTTTTTTACTACGAGTTAAGGATTCTGGGTCAACAATAATTACTTTTTGATTCAATCTATAAGGACGACCACATCCCACTAATTCCTGACTTCCTTGCCAGGAAATTTCACTCTTTACTATCGAATTTTGCTTGAGCCCTGACTGCTTCACCCCCCGAATCACTGGCTTTAGGTTCTTCACTCCTCCAGCAGCCAGCAGGGTAGTTTCCGCCATGCCATAGCAGGGATAAAAAGTAGTATAGTTAAAACCACACTGAGCAAATTTGTTACTAAATTGCTTTAGAGTTTCTGCCTGTATTGGTTCTGCTCCATTGAAAGCCAAATCCCAACTCCTCAAGTCAAGATTAGCTAATTGTTCTGGTTGAATTTTTTTGACACATAAGTCGTAAGCAAAATTGGGTCCACCACTAGTAGTCGCTCTATATTTAGAAATCGCTTTGAACCAACGAATCGGCTTCTGAAGAAATGCTACCGGAGGCATCAGAATACTAGGAAATCCTACATAAATAGGCTGCAAAACATGACAAATCAATCCCATATAATGGGACAATGGCAACCAACCAACACCAATACTCTGCGCACTATGACCAAAAGCCTGATGAATCAACTGCTGGTTGTAGATGATATTTCCATGAGTAACCATTACCCCTTTGGGTGTTCCTGTGGAACCAGAAGTATATTGCAAAAATGCCAAACTCGACCGTGTCACTGATCGAGGTGCAAACTCTTTAGTATGAGCCTCAATAGTATCTGTAGCTACCCACTTCAACTCGGCTAATAACTCTGGTTCAATATCCCACCTAGGATCAATGTCAGCCAATATTGATCTAGTCGTCAGTGCTAGCTTCGCTTGGTTATCATTGGCGATAGAAAGAAAACGAGACAACTTATGATTGCGTCTGGGAGGATCAACAGGAACCGCCACTACCCCAGCATACAAACAGCCAAAGAAAGCTGTAATAAAATCCAATCCAGAAGGATAAAGTAGTAAAGCCCGTTCTCCTTGCCATGATTGGAGCTGGGATGCGATCGCTCTTGCTTTTCTATCTAATTCTCCGTAGGTAAGACTCCCTGATTCTGTTTCTCCGTCTTGGAGAAAGATATAGGCTTTTTTCTCGGGCTGATATTTTGCTCTGTAGTTCAGCAGGTCTACTAAAGTGGAAAATTGTTCCAGCTTGTCGGTCGAATCATCTAAAAAATTACTCTTCAAATATGACATAAGATAACAATGTCTCCGTTATGAAATAAATCTTAGAGAGCTTCATTCTGGGAGAATTGTCTAAGTTAGTATTCCCAATCATAACTTTTAGACATCTCAGATTTTGCTATGTCGTACTTGCATATTTTATGCATCTCTAATGAATAAATTAGGGGAGCGACGCCAAAAAGTAGCATTGACCATTTTTTGAATTCAAAATTCAAAATTCAAAGTTCAAAATTGACGAGCGACCCTGCTGCGGTTTCCGCAGCAAAGGAACGCGCGAGTTTGGCTCTAACTTAATTTAATAATTGTT
>JASJDR010000086.1 GCA_030065615.1 Xenococcus sp. MO_188.B8
AAAGTGATAGAGAGCAGAGGAAAAGTCGCGGTCGGGCAGCCCGTGACTCTTGGTGCGCGTTCCCATGCTGGGGAAACCCCAGCGGGGTCGCACCGCAAAAGCACTTGTGGAGATCGAGGTGCGGGGGTCTTGCAACTAAAGTTGTTTGATCTAGTAACTGGTCTGTGAGACAAGAATCCCCCGCGTCCCGCGGCGGGAGTGTCAAAGTGGGGCTCCCTCTGACTACGTGAAACTTAATGCATATCTTAGGTAAATACACCAGCCCAGTTAGGTTTGGAGATTTAATTGACACATAATAAATTTATACTACATTATTTTTTGGTTCGTCTATTCAACAGATAAAATATTAAGGCATTTTCATCAACCTAAGAAGACAAGATATGGAAGCGACTCAGGTTCGTACCTCAAAAAATTTTAAAAAACTCCAAGCTCGTTTAAGAGGAGCAGTGGGAAAAGCTATACGTGACTACAATATGATTGAGGAAGGAGATCTCATTATGGTATGTCTGAGTGGAGGTAAGGACTCATTCACAATGCTGGACTTATTGCTCAGTTTACAACGGAAAGCTCCCGTTAATTTTGAGATATTAGCAGTTAATCTCGACCAAAAACAACCAGGGTTTCCCCAACATATCCTTCCTGAATATCTAGAATCTTTAGACGTACCCTATCGCATAGTAGAAGAAGATACCTATAGTACCGTTACGAGAGTAATTCCTGAAGGCAAAACCATGTGCGGTTTATGTTCTCGATTGCGTCGAGGTATTCTTTATCGAGTAGCGATTGAAGAAGGTGCGACCAAAATTGCCTTAGGTCATCATCGAGATGATATTGTCGAGACTTTATTTTTAAATATGTTTCATGGTGGTAGATTAAAAGCAATGCCGCCAAAATTATTGAGTGACGATCAAAAAAATATTATTATTCGTCCTTTAGTATATTGTTCGGAAAAGGAAATTATTCGTTACACTAATGCTAGAAAGTTTCCCATAATTCCTTGCAATCTTTGTGGTTCTCAAGAAAATTTACAACGGGCTAAAATCAAGTCAATGCTACAGACTTGGGAAAGAGAATCTCCAGGGAGAATTGATAGTATTTTCCGTAGTATCCAGAATGTTTCTCCTTCTCAGTTAGCAGATACAGAACTGTTCGATTTCGCTAGTTTAGGCACAACAGTCGATACCTAATGTTGTAACTAACTCGCAATTGATTTTTGCTTAACCCAAAAGCCTCATAGGATTGTGGTATGTCTAAATGAGAATTAGAGAAGCTTGACCAATCGAGTTGTTGAAACTGTTATCGGACAGTTATCTACTCGATTCAACATTAAAAAAGTTTTAGCTCTCATCCTTGAGAAGACTACAGTTAGCTGAGATTTGAGGAATACGGGTATTAATATTATCCGTTGGGTAGATAGTTAAGATAACTCGACCATCTTCTGTTTTGATAACACCTCTGGCTGGGTAAATATCTCCTATGCTAGTTTTGATGGGTTTAATCTCTGGATAATGAGTCTGGGGCTTGGAAGTGATATTTTGCTCATCTACTAGTAGGGTATCAGAATCAAATGGTTCAGTAGGAACTGGAGGTATACCGCCTTTACCTTTGACAGTTAAACCACTAGGTTGATCAGAGTTGCGAGCACTTTGGCAAGCTTGAGCAACAGTTTGTTCTGATTCAATTATATTAGTTGGTGCTTCAATATCTCTTTGAAGAGGGTTAACATCAGGCGTATTGATTAAAACATTACCATCTAAGCCAAACCTAGAACTGACATCAATATCATTAGTTTCATTCCCTTCAATTGCTGGACGTTCTTTGATATTGAAAATGACTTCAGAAGTAATATTTATATTACCACCTTTGCCTGCTTCTGCATTAGCAATGATATCGCTACCGTTAGGTTGACTGGGAAAAGCAATAATAAACTGAGAATCAATATTGATGTTTCCTCCAGTAGCGTTATTTCCAGCTTGAGAAGAAATCAAACTGTCATTTTTTAAGATCAGCTGCCCTGTTAATTCTAGAGTTATATTACCTCCAACGCGATCTCTAATTGAGTTATCCAATTCTGATGGTCGATTAGTGGCAAAAATATTACCGCGATCGAGATTAATAGAATTTGCCCGAACCAAGATATTGCCCCCGTTTCCTTCGCCAAAAGCACTAACGCTAATTAGACCCTCATTAGTCAGAGAGAGATTAGTAGTGGTAATCTCAATACCTCCTGCATTTCCTCTACCTTGCTCTTGTACTCGATTGACAATGCCGCTACTCAATCCCATTTGTGGGCTCTCTCCATCTAGGGAAATTGTTTCCAAGGCATTAATTTTAATAGCTCCCGCATTTCCCTGTCCAAAAGTAGTAGCATTGATTCGACCTCCATTAGTCACATAGAGATTAGAAGTATTAATTTCAATGCTGCCTGCATTGCCCGTCCCCTCAGCTTGCACTCGGTTGAAAATTCCGCTACTTAATCCTCTTTGTTGGCTTTCTCCATCTATAGAAATATCTTCCGCAGTTTTAATACTGATTGCACCAGCATCTCCCCTTCCAAAAGTACTAGCATCTATTCGACCGCCATTAGTCAGAGATAGATTGGTAGTACTAATTTCAATACTGCCAGCATTTCCTATCCCTGTTTCATCAACTCGGTTGACAATGCTACTGGTTAATCCACTTTCATCTTCTAGATCTAGGAAAATATTTTCAGAAGCATCGATTTTAATCGCACCACCATTCCCCTTACCAGAAGTACTGGCAATAATTCTTCCTCCGTTAGTTAAAGATAAATTGGTGGTAATTATTTCAATACTGCCGGCATTTCCCATTCCATCAGGTTCTACTCGATTACGAATAAAACTGTTGCTTCCTTCGTTGTCTGCTCCATCAAGAGAAATTGTTTCTGAAGCACTAATCTTAATGGTACCAGCATCACCTTTGCCAAAAGTACTGGCATCTATGAACCCGCCATTAGTCAAAGATAGATTGGTAGTAGTAATTTCAATACTGCCGGCATTTCCCATCCCTTCTGCATCCACTCGATTGACAATGCCACTATTGAATCCAGCTTGATCTTCTTCATCTATGAAAATAGTCTCAGAAGCATCGATTTTAATCGCACCACCATTTCCTTGACCAGAAGTACTAGCAATGATTCTTCCTCTATTAGTTAAAGATAAATTAGCAGTAGTAATTTCTATACTCCCTGCTGTACCTTCAGAACCTTTAGCAATCTTAGCTTGAATATTACTATTGTCGAGAGAAACATCACCAGTTGTATTGATGATGACATTGCCAGCAATTCCTCGACCATTTTCCAGGTTAGCTAAGATTCGAGATTCATTTTGCAGAGAAATTGAGCCAGTAGTAATTTCTATATTGCCACCATCTCCCTGAGCTGGAGTTGTAATATCACCCAAACCAACACCCCCGACAATCTCACTATCATTGAGGGAAACTGAATTAGAAGCATTAATTATTGTATTACCAGCATTACCAATTCCTTGAGTATCCGATAGGATTACAGAGTCATTTTCTAGGGAAAGATTGACAGTAGTAATTTCTATATTGCCAGCAGTACCTTCCCCAGTGTCAAGTATCTGACTTTTAACTTCTCCGTTCTCTAATGTGACATTTTCGGAGGTATTAATAATTACATTTCCCGTATTTCCCGTTCCTTGAGATATACTAGTGATTCGAGAATCGTTTACTAGAGAAACATTAGTTCCAGAGACTTCAATATCACCTGCATTTCCCAAGCTCTTGGTACCAACGTTATTGCTGATAATACTGGCTTCATCTAAAGAGACTGCTTCAGAAACGTCAATGACAATATTCCCAGCTTGCGCTTCTGGATTAGAAGAATTTGCAGCTATTCCTGCTACTAAACTGCTTTCTCCTATTAACTCTAAATTTCTTCCATATATATTAATGGAGCCACCACCTTGTCCGTTAACACTAACGGTGGAATTATTGCTTAGAGAGATATTTTTTCGTTCCGTAATCTGCTCGAAACTTAAACTCCCATCATTATCAAATGTGACTGTTTCTAATGCTGATGCTCCTAGCTCAACTCTTCCTCCTGATACATTTAACCTCGCTCCATCTAAATCAATTTCTCCACCTATTAAAGCCAAGTTCTGACCGCTATTTACTCCTAAATTTGACTTCTCAACTCGTATCTCTCCAGGATTATCTCGAAAATTCAACCCAATGGGAGCATTGATAGTCAATATTGGTTGAGCTTGGGCATCAGTGGCACTAAATTCCCCATCGGGAAACAAAATACTATCAGCAGTACTGCCATAAAAAGAACCACCAATATCTAATCTTGCACCTTCACCAAAGATAATTCCTGCTGGGTTAATCAAGAAGAGATTAGCTGTACCATTAGCACTCAGCAATCCATCAATAGTGGAAATATTACCGCCTGTAACTCTAGAAAAGATATTGACTATATCTGCTGCATTATTAAAAAATGCCGAACCATCTGTCGGCACAGAAAATTCACTAAAACTATGAAATAGATTACCCCCAGCGCGATTTCCTTGTTCGATAGTAAAATCATTCCCGCTAACATCAACTGTAGTGTTGGTAGTACCATCAGGTGTGATTTGTGCGAGCGCCGGTTTCAAGAAAAATCCTTGACTAAGAGTACAGCAACCCAAAAATAGTAGTAGCGACAATCCCTGTTTCACCTCGGCAGTCCTCAATATCTGCATAATTTTGCTGAGGCTAACATAACACAAGATTGATCGGCAAAAGATCTGGTAAGGGCAAAATAAATTATTAGATTAAAAATCCATTTTCATCAAATCTTGATCCAAATATTTTTCTCTCTCTAGATCAGCTTAAATATATGATTCAAGTCAAGTTAATTACGAATAGTATTTTCCACTATGAAAATTAAATATAGGTCTTTATTCTCTTTAGTAGCTGCTAGCATGATTGTTTCGGTAACTAATTCTGCTTATGGAGAATCTACCGTCTCATCAAACAAAACTTTTTTTTGTCAAACAGATGAAACTATGCCAATTACCTTGGCTAAAGCAAGTAATGGCGAAAATATACCTATTTTTAACTGGAATAAAGAGGTTTTCCCCCCAGGGACTAATCTTCAAGCAATTTGCACTAACGTAGCTGAAAAATTAGAAAATTATGTAGCTTCTGAAAATAATTTATCTTCTCTGAGCTTCAAAACTGCACAAATGGAGCATATTCCAGTGATTTGCCTAACTGATACTAAAAAAAATTGTAATTTAGTCTTATTAAATCTTGATCCTGCTGAAGAACCTATTAAAACTGCCAATCTTGTTTTAGATTCTATTCTCAATCCTCAAATACAAGGAAAAAAAGTGACATCTAGTGAGCGAGGTGTACAATCAACTTTCTATACAGTTAGTCTTTGGGACTTATTAGGCTTTTAATTTTTTTAAACCCCACATTAAGATGATTTTAGAGCACAACAAATAACCTAAAGATATTAACAATAATAATAGTCTCTCTTTCTCCCCGAGAATCCTCAGCCAAATTATCAATTTAGCTGAGGATTTTGTAATTTATTGTATTACTAATAGCTAGCTTGCAACTTATATTCCATAAATTGATCTAATTTAATTAAAACTAGTTACCACATTGGTTTATGTCAATTAAGTCTAGAATTATGGTAGCGTTTAGACTAAGTTCTAGAATTCAACTTTTCAGATAATCAATAAGAATTGTGCTTAACAAATCCTAATCCCGCTATAGTTCTAGCTTTCGCTGGCTAAGTTTGGCTTATACAACTACAAATGAATTAACACTGTACTTTTGGTAAGAGGCTAAGATTTAGACCAGACAAACCTTTTTTCACTAGACCTCTTGCATAAATCATTGATTTGAATATTATCCACAGATCAACACAGATAGATTTATGATGAATTTACTTTTGCCAGAAGTCTACTTTATAGAAAGTCCAAATTTCAAACGGCAGAAGTAAATTGTGCAATAGCCTATTCCAATCCAAGAAAGGTGTATCGGAGAAAAGACTTACCTAATTGATATTAATTCAAAATGGTAATTAATGTTAAGCAAAAAGTTAAGATATTACCGATTATAGTACTTTTTATCGCCAAAGGCTTTATATTATGTCTGTTACAATTTTCTATTTTACAGGTTGATGTTTTCAAAAGCATTATTGCCTCATGGATGAACTCTCTATATATAAGCTCTATAGTTAATTTTTTTGGTAATCAACATGAAGCAAAAGTCCTTTTCGTCCCCCAGAAAAACTTTTTTAATTATTTTTTCTAGCATAATTGCGATCGCCGGAACAGCGAGAAACGTCCTAGCGCAACAGCCAGGCGATTACTCTCCAGCTCAATCACTCCCCTCAGAGATCGCGCCTAACGCCCAATTAGACAGTATTCCTGCAGCGCCAGTTCCTACTGATGGTGACGATTCCTTAATTGAGCCCAGAGAAACTTTGCCCCCCCTAGATGATGTAATAGAGTCCACCCCAGAAATTCCCTCAGATATCCAACAAGGAGATCCTAACCTAATCTTTAAAGTTAGGGGATTTCAAATCGAAGGCAATACAGCCTTTAGCGATCAAGAACTGCAAGAATTACTAAAACCCTATGTTGGCAAGGATGTCAGTTTTGCTGATTTATTACAAGTAGAAACTATCATTACAGAGAAATATAAAAAAGCAGGCTACGTCAACTCAGGAGCGGTCATTCCTGGTCAAGATATCGCCGATGGAGTCTTAACTGTTCAGGTTATCGAAGGTACTATTGAACGTCTGAGCGTTGAGGTGAGACAAGGTAGATTATCAGAAAATTACATCATTCAACGTCTCAAAAGAGGGACCAAGACACCGTTTAATATTAATGAGCTACAAGAAGCACTACAACTCTTGCAACTCAATCCTATAATTGAAAATTTAAATGCTGAACTGTCTGTGGGGACAAGACGCGATCGCTGGACCTTAGATATCGCAGTCAATCAAGCAGAAGCATTCAACCCGGTAATTTTTGGGAATAATACCCGGCGTCCTCCCAGTGTAGGTACTTTTCAAAGAGGAATTGAAATTAACCACGACAACTTTGTGGGGTTGGCAGATAAACTCAGTCTGATTTACAAAAACACTGATGGCAGTAATGATTATAATGTTGACTATAACGTTCCCTTTAATGCTTTAGATGGTTCATTCAGAATCCGTTATCGTTATATAACGAGTGAAATCGTCGAACCCCCCTTTGATGATCTAGATATTGAATCGAGAACCGACGAATTCAAACTGAGTGTTAGACAGCCAATTCTGATGACGGCGACAGCTAACTCTACTCAAGAATTAGCTTTGGGATTAGAATTTGCCCGTCAAACTAACGAAACCGATTTATTAGGTGATCCCTTTCCTCTATCTCCTGGAGCAAATGATGAGGGTAAAACCAGAATTAACTCGGTGCGTTTTTTTCAAGATTGGACTAGAAGAACCAGAAGGGACGTCTTGGCAGTGCGATCGCAATTTAATTTTGGCTTAGATATCTTTGATAGCACGACTAGCGCAGAACAACCGGATGCGGAATTTTTCTCTTGGCGGGGTCAAGCCCAATGGCTAAAATTACTGGATAGCGAATCAAATATTAATTTTCTTCTCCGTTCGGATATTCAAATATCTGCTGACGAGTTGGTACCCCTAGAACAATTTAGCTTAGGAGGCGGTGAAAGTGTACGGGGCTATCGCCAGGACGCCCTACTCGGAGATAGTGGATTATTGATTTCTGCTGAATTGAGAGTTCCTTTTGCCCGCTGGAATGATGGACAAAGTAGCGTGTCGGTTATTCCTTTTGCGGATTTTGGTACGGTTTGGGGAGATCGAGGAATAGTAAACCGAAATCAGGAGACCCTCGCTTCATTAGGATTTGGGTTGCAATTATCGCTTGATGAACGTCTACGGGCTCGTCTAGATTGGGGTATTCCCCTCGTTGACGTAGTTAATCGTAATCGCACTCTCCAAGAAGAGGGAATTTATTTCTCGGTAGAAGTTTTCCCTTTTTAAGTCTTTGTTGAATTGTTAATTGTTAATCATGAAATGTCTCACAAAAATTATACGGCTTCTAATCTCGCCCAAGCGGTCCTCTATCCACCGCTCCTGGAGATTCTGGAAATTTCAGAAACCTCTGGCTACGATCTTACTTGCCGGATTGGGACTGGTTTCTGCTTTCATAATTCCGGTTTTATCCCAGCCAACAGTTCCTAGTCAACCCCAATTATTGGCACAACGAGGCAAGGAATTGTATGAAGCAGGACAATTAGAGCAGGCGATCAAAACCTGGGAATCAGCAGCTCAATTGTATGAACGGGAAGGCGATCGTGAACAAAAGACAGCTAATCTTATCAATACTGCCACCGCCCAACAGGCATTAGGACTTTACGAGGAATCTTGTGATACGGTTCTCAAAGCTTTTGATGTCAAGGATACAGATTGTTTTCTGCTTTTAGATGCAGCTCAACCTTTAGAACAAGACTTGGAGACCATTGGTCAACCAGATAATTTTCCTAATCTGGGGACCATTGTTGCTCAACAGTCACAAGAGAATCAAAGTCAAGCCGATTCCGACTTTACGGTACTCCAACCCCTAGTTGCCGAACCCTATAGTCTGAGTCAGGCTACAGGACTTTTGCGTTTAGGGGATTATTTCACCAATAGCAATTATCCTCAAGTTGCTGTTACGACTATCGATATGAGTTTGCAAATTGCTAGACAACTTGCTAGTCCTCGTCAAGAAACCGCAGCTTTATTGAGTTTAGGGAACGGTATTAGGGCGATCGCCGAAAAACAACAAAACCAATTCCCCCCCCAAACCATTGCCCTCGACAATATTGTCAATCGTAACGGTTCAGTAGATGCGGCGTTAGAAACCTATCGGGCTGCTATTACTTATTACGAAGAAGCTGCTCGATTAGCGGAATCTCCCCTAAACAGCCTCAAAGCAAAAATGAATCATTTGAGTATGCTGTTAGATATTCAGGAATTCTGGCAACGAGCGATCGCTGAACTGGCAAATAACCCTAATGTCCTAGGTATTCCCGATCCCAATTTTAAAAATCGAGTTGATCGGGGAACGATTAGTTTACAATCTGGCTTAGACAGAGAACTACAGCCTCAAATATCTAGTTTAACGAATCAGATTCAACCCCGATTAGAGGATTTACCCATAACCCGTTCGGGAATTTTTGCCCGGATTAATTTTGCTCAAAGTTTAATTCGTCAAGACATCCTGGATACCAACCCAGCTAATATCTTAATTGAGGCGATTCAACTCTCACGTCAGCTCAATAACCCTGCTGCAGAAGCAGAAGCCAGAGGTTATTTGGGCTATCTTTATGAGCAACAACAAAAGTACCAAGAAGCTCGTCAACTTACAGAACAATCTTTAAAATTAGCGCCCACCCTCGAATATCCCGAAATTGCCTATCGTTGGCATGCTCAACTAGGAAGAATTCTTGCTCAACAAAATGATCGAGAAGCTGCCCTCGCTGCTTACGAAGCATCTTTTAATACAATTACCGCTTTGCGTAATGACTTAGCAACCACACCTGTAGAAAACATATTTCGTGAGTATATTGCTTTAATTCTACAAGAAGAGCCGACCAAAAACCAACTAGAAGAAGCTAGAGAAGTTTTAGAATCTTTGCAAATTGCCGAACTAGACAACTTCTTCCGAGATCCCTGTTCTCCCGTGGCAGAAGACATCGTTTTTATCGATGATGTAGACGAAAATGCTGCTGTAATTTACCCGATTATTTTAGAAGATCGCCTAGAAGTCATTGTGACTCTACCTAAGCAATCTTTACAGTTATATACCACTGAGATTACTCCAAAAGAAGTCAATAACAAAATTACAGCTCTACGCCGTAAGACCCTAACTAATCCTGGATTTGCTGAAGCTTTTCGCAATGCCAGAGGAAGTTCTGAAGAACAAGACGAGGTTCAACAATCTGTAGCGGAGGTACAAAAATCTCTAGACGAATCTCTCAACCAAGACATTTTGCCTCTAGCCCAAGAAATTTATGGTTGGTTAATTGCTGGAGCTGAACCTCTGTTACAAGAAAAAGAGATTAAAACTTTAGTTTTCGTGCTTGATGGCCCATTACGTAGTATTCCGATGGCTCTACTTTATGATGGCGAGCAATATCTGATTGAAAAAGATTACAATATTGCCTTAACTTCAGGGCTACAACTTACTAATCCCCGACCCTTAAAACGACAACCAATTAAAGTATTAGCTGCCGGAACCACTAAAGCTGCCAGTGGTTTCCCTCCAATCCCCAAAGTAGAAGAAGAATTAAATTTAATTGGCAGTCTGTTTCCTGATTCTACTGTATTGCTGAATGAGGCATTTACTCCCAATAGTCTTCGTCAACAATTAGAAGAAGAAGATTATCCCATCGTTCACCTAGCAACTCATGGTCAATTTAGTTCCACTTCAGACGATACTTTTATCTTAAGTGGTAGTGAAGAAGATCTCTTTATTAATGTTAAACAATTCGATGATTTGCTAAGAGTGAGCAGCCGTCGCGGTTCTCAATCTATCGAACTATTGGTTCTTAGTGCTTGTGAAACCGCCCAAGGAGATAATCAAGCGATCTTGGGATTAGCAGGAGTAGCAGTAAGAGCTGGGGCACAGAGTACGATTGCTACTTTATGGGGGGCTAATGATGAAGCTACAGCAGAGCTAATGGGTCATTTCTATCAAAATCTGAATCAAAATCAAGAAATTAGTAAAGCAGAAGCCTTACGAAATGCTCAATTGGATTTGTTACAAAATCCCGATTCTCAATATTCTCATCCCTATTATTGGGCTCCTTTTGTCCTCATTGGTAATTGGTTATAAAAAAGCTCTAAGCAATTAACAGTTAGGGTGGGCAATGCCCACCCTTGTATATTAAAAGAATTAACTTTGCCTTCTGCCTTCTTCAAAGTTTTTCAATTAAGATATTCAATTCTTCTTCTTTAGCTATTTGGCCTTGTTCTCTATATAAATCGCGAGCTTTTTGCAACACTAAGCTCGCCTCTTCATTGCGTCCTCGTCCTTGTAAAGCTAAACCCAAATTATGATAAAAGGTAGGATTTTTAGGCTTAATTTCTGTAAGTCTGCGATAAGTTACGATGGCTTTAAGATAATTTTCTTGAGCCAGTAAAATTTTGCCAATCTTGGCTTGTGCTTCGACTAAATCTGGTCTAATTTTAACAGCTTTTTTATAATAATTTAAGGCGCCTTCTAAGTCTCCCTGAAGCTGAAGAATTGTCGCAATTTTCAAATAAATTACTTCGTTATCAGGATCTAATTTGGCAGCAGATTCTAGAGTTTGCAGCCCCAGTTCCATCTTATTTTGATTCAGAAATGCCGTTGCTAGTTGCATTTTTAGTTCGGCATTCTCAGGATCTTGGACTATGGCATCTTCAAGAAAAGCGATCGCTTCTGGGTAACGTTTTTGTTTGAATAAAGCATTAGAAAGGATATTTTTAGCTTTCTGGTTACTAGGATCTAGACTGATAATGCGATAGAAAGTATCAATAGCGCGATCATACTCTTGATCGCGTAATAATACTACTCCCAGACCTAAATGATGATCAATATTTTCTGGTGCAAGTCTAATAGCTTGCTCATAAGCAGATGCTGCTCGCCCATAATTTCCCGACTTCCCCAAACTATAGCCTAGAGCATAGTAAAATTCTGGATTGCCTGGTTCTAGTGCGATCGCTTTTTGGTAAGCTTTTGCTGCTTCAGAATAGTTGCCTAGCAATGTTTGGATATAGCCAATTCCGGAAAAAATCCTAGAATTTTCTCGCTCCATAGAAGCTGCATATTCATAGACAGATAAAGCTTTTTCATATTCTTCTAAGTCTACATATTGTTTACCCTGTTCTAATACTTCATAAAGTGGTTTTCCCTGAATCTCTTTTTGCTCTTTGTTAGAGATGGAAGGGTTAACTTGAGCAACTAGAGGATATACAGCTACTGCAGTAACCAAGATACTACTAGAAAATAATATGGGAAGTTTTGCCGTTTTGAATTTTAACACCGTTGATTTTCTAATTTTCCCAATAGCAAAATAATGGGATGGACACTATTAAGAATTAGTTCACAATTAATTTTGAATTTTAATCCTACAGATTCTCTATACAGTCTGAAAGTGATTTAAAATTGTTGCTGGAAGATTCCTAAATGGACATTATTAATCTGATAATCATCTCTAATTTGTAATAATTAGCTCATAACGAATAAGTGATTTACGAAATAATAATCAATATATAACCGATAGTTTTTAGTTTTGCCAACTGTAAAATGCGCTTCGCGCAGATGTTAGGCATGAGAAGATTTGAGCGTTGGGTAACCCCATTAAATCCCAACCTCAGCCCCGAAGGAGCTGGTAAAATATTTAGTAAGGAAGTATACAGTACTGAGATTGCTTTGTCTCTAATCGTTTTTTTTACATTCTTCCTGCTTATGCTATAAATGTATTACTTTGTTAAGCGTAAGCGTAGTCAACCGTGGCAAATTTGTGATAACCTCACAAACTACTGCTTTTCCTGACCTAATCTTGAATGTCTAATAATTTGCCCATTATTAATCCTCGTCAATTAGCTTTTGATGCCTTACAAGCAATTGAGTGCGATCAAGCCTATACGGATATTGCCTTGGATCGGGTTTTACATAATCAAAAAATTGCTTCTAGAGATCGGAGCTTAGTCTGTCAGTTAGTCTATGGAGTGGTTCGTCATAAGCGATCGCTGAATGCCCTGATCGATAATCTGGGGAAAAAAAAGGCTCAACAACAACCACCTAAGTTAAGAATTATCCTCTATCTCGGGTTATATCAATTACGTTATCTCAATCAAATTCCTGACTCGGCAGCGGTTAATACTAGTGTGGAATTGGCAAAAGTTAATGGCTTAAAAAAATTAGCAGGGGTAGTTAATGGGGTCTTGAGAAATTATCTGCGTCAACAACTCGATTGGTTAGAGACGAGGAACCCTCCCACCTGTTTCGGTCAAGTATCAGAAAATAGAGATTCGTTCTGGGAGCTACTCAAACTTCCTAGAGATCCCATTAAGCGCTTGGGTATTCTATATAGTTTCCCAGATTGGATTGTGGAAACTTGGTTGCAACAATTATCCTTAGAAGAAACCGAGCAATTATTAACTTGGTTCAATCAAACTCCTACTATAGATTTACGAGTAAATATTCTGAGAACATCTTTAGCAGAAGTCAAGGCTGCTTTACAAGATGCGGGAGTTGTCAGCTTTCCTATTTCCTACCTTCCCCAAGCATTGAGAATTACCGAAGGCAGCGGTGCGATTAATCAACTACCAGGATATCGTGAGGGATGGTGGATCGTACAGGATGGTAGCGCCCAACTAGTCACTCATCTTCTCGATCCTCAACCAGGAGACACTATTGTCGATGCTTGTGCTGCGCCAGGGGGAAAAACTACTCATATCGCGGAATTAATTGGCGATCGCGGAATGGTTTGGGCTTGCGATCGCTCAAAGTCAAGATTACAAAAAGTTAAGGCTAATGCTGAACGATTACAATTAAAATCTATTCAAATTCAAGCAGGAGATAGTCGGAATTTATCGCAATTTACCAATCAATGCGATCGTGTTTTATTGGATGCGCCCTGTTCTGGATTGGGAACGCTCCATAAACGCCCCGATCTTCGCTGGCGACAGACACCCGAGAAAATTGCCGAGCTTAGTCTATTGCAACAAGAACTGCTCACGAGGGCAGCAACTTGGGTGAAACCCCAAGGAACTTTAGTTTACTCGACCTGCTCCATTCATCCCCAAGAAAATGAAAAAGTAGTACAATCATTCTTAGATTCCCATCCTAATTGGTCAATCTCAATTCCAGCTCCAGAATCAATTATCAATAATTTGGACATTTCTGAGGGTTGGATTAAAGTTTATCCCCACCGACATCATATGGATGGATTCTTTATGGTGAAACTTCAGAAAACAGCTTAAAATAATATAGCTCAACGTAATGAAATCGCAGTGGGAAAATATGGAATTGAAGAATATCTTAACTTATGGCGATCGCTAAAAACCGAAAAAACCAAAAACTATTCCAAATTCTGGTTGGTGCTGCTTGGATTGATGGTGTAATTCAACCACAAGAAAGAACCTATTTACAGCGAATAGCTCAAGAATGGCAACTTAACGAAGAGCCAGAAATCAAAATCTTCTTATCGGAATTAAAAGCAGTTCAACCTACAGAATGCTATCTCTGGTTAGAAGAATATCTGGAAAATTATCCTGGAATAGAAGATTACTATGAATTATTAGAAAAAGTTGGAGGACTCATCTACTGCGATGAGTATGTGGATATCAGAGAAACTCGATTACTAGAAAAGTTACAAAGCTTTGATCCTAGAAATAAAACTAACATGAGCGGCCCCCCCTGGTTTTTGAGGAAAATTCGTAAATTTTATCAAAAAGTAGTTCAAGAGAAAATTTATAGTTAGTAATTTGCTCAGCGTAATAAATCTGCATCTCCTGGTTTAGGTAATCGAGGTCTATTGTTAGAATTACTGGGGGATGCTTGATTTGTTTCTGGAGTGCTGTTAGTACTTGATGAAGTATTTGGATTATAAATACTAACTAAAGTATCTATGAGTTGATTTCTTTGGCTACGGGATAGATTATAAATGACAGCGCGATCGCTTTCTAAAGGATGAGTGGTTAAAGTTTTACTCCCAGGATAGCGATCATAGGAAATCGGTTCATTGGCTTTTAAATAATCTGCAATGGTAAATTTCCAGTCCAATCTAAATTTAACAGGACGGTTTTTGACATATTGGTGATAACGGATAAAACGACTAATTAGAGTATTGTTGGTCGCTGCTTCTTTAGTTTCTACACTCAGATATTGATTTTCTCGGGGTAGTTCAGGAATTAATTGATAAACTTGTTCGGCTACCGCATCTGGACGTAAACTTTGAGCATAAGCAGGAGATAATTGAACATTTTTGATGCTGCTGACTACGATAACTAAGATGATTCCGAGCAAGAAAGCAATTACTGTCTTAATCAGTGAAACTCTACCCAGATAGCTAATTTTATGATAGTTGACACCCAACATTGTTTATGATTTGACAAAAAATCAATAATAGAAAGAAAAGACTGGTTAACTTTAAACAAAGTCCAGTCAATAGTTATTATATCTATTGGTTTTCTGTTCTCTCTCCTAAGTACCTGTTTTTTCTCTCAGAATAAACTTTTAATGGTATAAATACCAAGCAAGCTTAAAGTTTCGGGCTGATAGCTGACAGCTTGTTTGAGCACAGCGAGTTAAACAGTAGTAATATCCTTCTCCTTTTTAGCTAGCAGTTCATCGATCTTTTTGGTAAATTCATCAGTAACTTTTTGAATTTGATCTTGGAGATCTTGGGCTTCATCTTCAGAGATTTCGCTATTTTTCTTCTGTTTACGAACAGAATCAACCGCATCACGACGGATATTTCGCAGCGCAACCTTGCCTTCTTCGGCTAATTTGCCTGCCATTTTGACTAATTCTTTACGGCGCTCTTTAGTTAAAGGGGGAATAATCAAACGGATTACTTGACCATCATTATTGGGAGTTAAACCGATATCTGACATCGAGATCGCTCTCTCAATCTGTGCCATACTGCCTTTATCGTAGGGCTGAATCGTAATCGTAGTCGAATCGGGAGTACCAATATTGGCTAAAGATTGTAATGGGGTTTCCGTTCCATAATAATCTACCGTTACCCGATCCAATAAGGAAGTACTTGCTCTTCCTGTCCGAATCGTATTAAAAGACCGTTGAGTTGCTTCAATCGTCTTTTGCATATTTGCTTTAAGTTCAGTTAACTTCACAAGAGCCTCCTACAATAGTCCCTACTGGTTCTCCTTTAGTTGCACGAACTATATTACCGTTAACTAAGAGGTTAAAAACCACAATGGGAATTTTATTTTCTTTACAAAGCGCGATCGCTGTACTGTCCATTACTTTCAGTTCATGGGCAAGCACATGACTATAGGTAAGACTTTGATAGCGATGGGCATCAGGGTTTACTTTAGGATCACAATCATAAACGCCATCTACTTTAGTCGCTTTAAAGATCGCTTCGGCTTCAATTTCTGCAGCCCTCAAGGCTGCTGTGGTATCTGTGGTAAAAAAGGGATTACCCGAACCCGCGCCAAAAATAACCACTCGACCTTTTTCTAGATGGCGAATGGCACGACGACGAATATAAGGTTCGGCTACTTCTTGCATCTCGATCGCAGTTTGGACTCTAGTGGGAATATCAATGCGCTCTAAAGCATCTTGTAATGTCATCGCATTCATGACAGTAGCAATCATACCAATATAGTCAGCCGTAGCTCGATCCATCCCCGCAGCCGAAGCTTTCATGCCACGAAAAATATTGCCGCCACCGACAACAATTGCGGTTTGAATCCCGCTATGAACTACTTCAGCTATTTCTTGAGCAATATCTGCTACTACCTTGGGATCAATGCCATAACCCAGATCACCCATCAATGCTTCGCCACTCAGTTTCAATAAAACCCGCTGATAACTCATCTGTTGGAACAATGACCTCGATCTTGCTTGTTTTTTATCTCCCCATAAGATAGCAGTTTTTCGTTAAATGTCATGAATATAAATTATGAATTATGAATTGTAAACGATGAATTAAAAATTAGTGACTTTAATGCCTTTTTGAGGGAAACTAAAAAGTAAAGAACCAGGTAATATCATATTGGGATCTAATTATGGATGTTAAAGCAGCCGTTGCCTTTGCTTCAGGAAAACCCCTCAGTATCGAAACTGTACAGTTAGCTCCTCCTCAAGCAGGAGAAGTTTTAGTTGAGATTAAAGCGACAGGCGTTTGTCACACAGATGCCTATACTCTTTCTGGTGCTGATCCTGAAGGTTTGTTTCCTGCCATTCTAGGTCATGAAGGTGCTGGAGTTGTGGTAGAAGTTGGCACAGGAGTCACCAGTGTTAAACCAGGCGACCATGTGATTCCCTTATATATTCCTGAATGTCGCCAATGTCCCTACTGTTTGAGTATGAAGACTAATCTTTGTCAAGCTATTCGCAGTACTCAGGGAAAAGGGGTCATGCCTAATGGTACCAGTCGTTTTTCTCTGGATGGCGAACCTCTATATCACTATATGGGAACCTCTACTTTTGCTAATTACACCGTTTTGCCAGAAATTTCTCTAGCCAAAATTCGCCAGGATGCACCTTTAGAGAAGGTTTGCCTCATTGGTTGTGGTATTACCACAGGAATTGGCGCGGTAATAAATACAGCCAAAGTTGAGCCAGGAGCGAATGTGGTGGTATTTGGCTTAGGAGGTATTGGCTTAAACGTGATCCAAGGCGCCAAAATGGTGGGTGCCAATAAAATTATTGGCGTAGATCTTAATCCGGCAAAACGAGCTCTTGCCGAACAATACGGCATGACAGACTTTGTGAATCCCCAAGAAATTGATGGTGATTTGGTGTCTTATCTGGTGGAGTTAACTGATGGAGGTGCCGATTATAGTTTTGAATGCATCGGTAATACCAATGTGATGCGTCAAGCTTTAGAATGCTGTCACAAAGGATGGGGGGTTTCCGTCATTGTCGGGGTTGCTGGAGCAGGAGAAGAAATTAGCACTCGTCCTTTTCAATTAGTTACAGGAAGGGTCTGGAAAGGCACCGCTTTTGGTGGAGCTAGAGGACGTACTGATGTCCCAAAAATTGTTGATTGGTATATGTCAGGAAAAATCGACATTGATGCGATAATTACCCATACTATGCCATTAGCAAAAATTAATCATGCTTTCGAGCTCATGCATCAAGGGGAATCTATTCGTAGTGTAATTACCTTTGAGTAATTTGGCATAATCTCTCAATGTATAGCATCTAAAGTTTGTAATGTCATTGAGTTGGATTCCTGGAATTGACATCGTGAGATCACTAAATAGTAGTTTGGATAATCGCAGTTGAACTAGCGCCCATTAGTTATAAATGTAGTATTTAGTAATATTAATTTTGAGTGATGAAAAAAATATATTTACTGGCTTTAACAAGTGTCTTATTCGGCTTGCTTGGTGTTAATACCTCGCAGTTATTAGCAGCCGAGAGTGCCCGACCAAAACAACGGATCGAAAATAGGAAACCTCACACAGAATACGCTTATCTTAACAATTATGATGTCGGCAAAACTTTGAGTGATTATGAACAAAATATCTCCTGTTATCCTTCTAAATCTAATGTTAAGGCCAAGATTTATCAGACTTGGATTCATCGAGGTATTGCACTACAAAAACTAAAAAAATATCAAGAGTCCATCGTCTGTTTAGATTTGGCTTTAGCTGTAAAGCCTGATTTAGAACAAGCTTGGTATCGTCGGGGAATTGCTCTGAGTCATCTCCAAAATTATCGCCAAGCTTTTGTCGCTTATAATCATGCTTTAAAATTGAATCCTCAAGAATATACCACCTGGTACAATCAGGCTCTAACCTTAGAAAAGTTAGGTGTTTACAATGAAGCAATTTCTGCTTATCAACAAGCGATCGAGCTCAATCCTGAGTTATACTCTGCCTGGTATAATCGGGGTCAAATTTTAGATCGATTGGGAAAGACAGATAACGCCTTGTTAGCTTATCAAAAAGCGATTAAAATTAAACCAGATTATTATCAGTCTTGGTATGCGCTAGGAAATCTTTTGGCCCGCAATCATCAAACTCAAGAAGCGATTCAGACTTATCATCAATTATTAGAAATAGCGCCGGATGAATATCGAGCTTGGTATAACCAGGGTAATCTCTATCTCCAATCAAAACAGTATCAGTTAGCGATCGCAGCTTATCAAAAAGCGCTCAAAATTAAACCAGATTATTATCAAGCCTGGAACAACCAGGGTGCAGCTCTAGAAAAATCTCAGCAGCCTAAGGAAGCTCTCAAATACTACAGTAAAGCTTTACAGGTAAATCCTCAATATCACAAAGCTTTAAACAATCGTCGTCGCTTATTACTGAAGCTATCAAATCTTGGTAACTAAAGAACCATTAGATTCGTTCAATAGGTAAGGCTAACTCATCAGCTACTGCATCACCTAAATCCATTAAGACAGCATAGAAAAGCCAGGTTGCCCAAATTTGTAATTTAATGCCATTAACAGAACCAGTCCATAAATAACTCAAACCCAGTAGTCTTTTCACCAGATTAAAAGCATCTTCAACAGCGTGATTGGACAAGCTGGACGGGGCGTACAAGTTCCGCCGTTGTACGGCGGAATCAGCCCCTTGGAAACCCCAGCGTCCCTCACGCTCAATGCGCCATCGTTTACGATATAAATTAGCAACGACATAAGGTGGTAAAACCTCAGTTGATTCGATTGGAATCTGTGGGTAATTTTATCCACTTTTGTCTAATTATGTCTAACTTTCAGATAACGGCTTTAATCCAGCCAGACTCATTATTAGATACTGGCGTTATTTCGTTTCTGTTCTTTGCGGGATAGGTAAATCTGAGTCTAATTCCTTTACCTCGAACGCTAACGTTAACAATGCCGATCTTGGCTTTGCGAGATTCGTTATCTATGTACATAAGTGGTTAAAGTTAGGGTTGTCTGCCCCACTTTGATATAAAAAATACTCAATTAGCTTTATTAAAAACAATCACTTGTAAAGTAACTTTCTAATTGTTATTATGGTTCAGGTCTTAAATGGACTGAGAAATTTCGGAAATGAATCTTCAAGAAGAACATTTTCTGAATTTGCCCTTGTAGCTCAGTGGTAGAGCGCACCCTTGGTAAGGGTGAGGTCACGAGTTCAATCCTCGTCAAGGGCTTCTTGTTGTGCAAGAGTTTCAGCTATTGGCTCTAATTGGTGAGGTTTACTGTGTCACCAAAATGACACCAAATTCACATTATAGACTCGACTGTTGTGATTTAGATTGGCGATCGCAAAAAACTCAACTAATCATGCAGGAACCTCCTTGTTTTGCTTCGCAAATAAACGAGAAAAGACTTCCTCCGCTGATTGACCTTGTTGAAGTTGGTCATGAGCAAAGATAATCAGCTCTTCAATCAACTTCTGTCCCTGTTGACGACAGATCTGCCCAATGGTTTTTATCGGATGCGAGATCATTTTCCCACTACCTGATATCAATGACGGCGGTAAACAAGCTAGGTGTAGAAGTGAATAAGCTACGAAGACCAGACACCAATGTTTTTGAATGGCTTCGTGCCGTACGCATGCGATATTGATCCAAACCTAAATGTCCCTTACTATCCTGATAGAAGGTTTTTATCGGCCAACGTTGTAGATAACTAGCGAGGATTTTCTGAGCTGACCAGTCAGTTCGATTACTGAGTAAGACAGCATAAGTCCCAGTTAGCTCGGGATTTTCAAAACTACGAACCCACCACCAATAACGATTTTTTTTGACATTAGATCATATTTTGCGGTTGATATAAATTTATAAGATGGAAAATTGTGTCATTACTATACCATTTACCATTCTTGCCGATGCCTATGATCTAGAGACAATTCCTATTGGGAGAACTGAATCAATTAGAAATCATAGAAGTTCACAGTGCAGAAATATCTTAAGTATTATGAGCATACTAATTAAATGAAACTTTTATTGTTAAGATTTACTATTTAAAATTTAGGCAGGGAAGTTCCAGTTCCTTTGATATGCTGTTATTTGAATTATTCATGATCGCTGTTTGGCAAAATCACATCTTAATTCTGCACTAATTCTACGATTTCTCATATACTATCTCTTCTAGAAATACTCCTGGAATCTCTATAAATTTACGTCAAAACCTAAACCACTCAAAAGTGTAATCAAACTTTCCTGAAATTCAACAATACCTGGAATAGCGCCAAAAGGTTCAAGATCGATAATGAATTCTTCGACAACGTTAGCTAAACCTGGAACTAAATCTTTGATCATTTTTGGATCGGGATCTGGATGTGAATTCCCAGCTCCCCCCTGAATACTACTGGCTATATCGTCAGTCAACTGTTCAACTTGAACCTCTAAAGTACCTAATTCAAGATCTTGAATACTAGTCATTTCATTTGTTCCTTATTTGAAATTTACTAAAATCTATTGAAATAGAATTATGCAATTTTGTCTGTACAAATAATCTACATTTTGTCATACTCTCGTTCGCGATCAATAGCTGTAATCTCTAAGCTTGGCAACATCTGTCTTGAACATATTTCTGTAGTTATACTTACTACGGATGCTACCAGGTGACCGTGTTTACTCGCTTGCCATTTTATTTCTTTGCACTATACTGGATGGACATAAACTGAAAGGTTTATTAGTAAATTTATTTGAAAGACTTATCTCATAAGAGATCTAGGTGTTTCATAAATTAATATTATTGGTGTGAGGATTAAGAAAAGTATGTCTAAATTATTTTGGAGAGCCTTAAAAGCTGCTCCTGCAATTCTTGCAAGTTCTGTAGTTGTAACTAATGGAGCGATAGCTCAAACTGTAACTCCCGATGAATCTCCAGTTGGTAAGACTTTAGAGCAGATCGCTCAATATAATGAAACAGATGATCATGCACTGTCTCAGGCAACTGACATTAACCAATTAACGGGTGATCATGCGCTGTCTCAGGTAACTAACGTTACTCAATTAAGAGACGTTTCTCCTGTAGATTGGGCTTATGAAGCATTACGTAGTTTAGTAAATCGTTATGGTTGTATTGTCGGTTACCCCGATCAAACCTATAAAGGCAATAAATCCTTAAGCCGTTATGAATTTGCTGCTGGTTTAAACGCTTGCTTGAACCAAATCGAGCGTCTAATTGCCTCTTCTGAAGCGGTGCTGAGAGAAGATATCGAAACTATTAATCGATTGCTGCAAGAGTTTGAAGCCGAGTTGGCGACTTTGAGCGGTCGGGTCGACAATCTAGAAAGTCGGACTGCTTTCCTCGAAGACCATCAATTTTCGACTACTACCAAACTAAAAGGTGAAGTAATCTTCGCTCTTGGTAACACTTTCGGTGACGATACAGACTCCCAATTCACATTCAGCGATCGCGTTCGCCTAAACTTTGACTCTAGTTTCACTGGAAAAGACCTTTTGCGGACTCGTCTCCAAGCTGGAAATACCCAGGGATTCAAAGCTGGAATTACAGGAACAGACTCAACTCGCCTTAGTTTTGATCAGGGCGGTAGTTCTAACGATATCAGGATCGACGATTTATTCTATCGTTTCCCTGTAGGCGATAGAGTAAGAGTCTGGCTTGCTGCTAATTCTATTGGAACTCATAACATTCTGAGGATTGGTAATCCCTATCTCAAAAGTACTAGTGCTGGAGCATTATCCCGCTTCCATATTCGTAACCCCCTCATATTCCGTGCCGTACAGGGTGCTGGGGTAGGAGCTAATGTCAAAATAAGTGATATTTTCAGTTTTAATACTTCTTACTTAAGTACCAGTAACGATGCTGCCGATCCTAGTTTGAGGGAAGGTTTGTTCAATGGTTCCTTTAGCGCCAGTGGCCAGATAGTAGCTGAGCCGACAGATAACTTAGAAATTAATTTTGCTTACGTTCGTACTTTTGAGACTGGAGACGATGTTAACATTTCCGGTAGTACAGTAAGCGGCAATGCCAAACGACCTTTTGGCCGAGTTGATACCTCGACTAATCGTTTTGGTTTAGGTGCCAATTACCAATTTGGCGATAGAGTTGCGATCGCTGCTACCGGTGCTTATACTGACGCTAGTGAAAAAGGCGGTATTGGCGATGGTCAAGCTGATATTTGGACTTGGAGCGCTAACATTGCTTTCTTAGATCTAATTAAAGAAGGTAGTGTCTTGGCTGTTGCTGGTGGTCTGCCCCCTAAATTAACTGGTGGAGATAATGTTGTTGAAGATCCTGATACTTCCTACATCATTGAAGTATTTTACAAATATCCCGTTAACAAAAACCTCATTATAACTCCTGGTTTTTACGTCGTAACTAACCCAGATCATGATAACGATAATGACACTGCTTATGTTGGTGTCATCAGAACTACCTTTAAGTTCTAATCGCCAAGATTACTCCAAATTTAATGAACTAAGATAGAGGCGTTGAGACAAACGTCTCTTTTTTTTTGCTTTAAATGGACAAGAATGTACAATTAATTTTGATTACTATCTAGTAAAGATTTGGCGATCAAGATGTGGAGACAATTTGCCTAGGTAATGACTGAACACTTCAATTTTTCTAACAGACTAGTGGCTCATCAAATTTGATTTAAGGGAGAAATTTTAGTAAACAACTCCCATTGCTACCTCTACTTCCGAAGCTCCCGCTGCTGGCCCCTATCCATCAATTTAAAGTTGACAGGGTACTAGCTATATAGGAGAAAATCTCTTAATAATTATCCCAGAAAAAGGTATAAAATAATTTTTTGATAAAATTATAATTTATTATCCAATTTTAGAAAATATTATGGTGAGAGAACTCAGTCGAAGACCAGAAACACTACTGCTTAAGACAGGTACATTATGGCGTCAAGCAATGGCAAGGACTGAGTATGCGCGTCAAACTGGAGATTTGAAATCAATAGAAACTGAATATCAAATCATCGAGCAAGATCAAATATCTTTTGTGGTTCGCAGTTTATCTAATATTGCGCGTAAAGAAAAAGCTAAAGCCCAACAAAAACTCCAAGAAGCTAAAACTGGCAAATATATCGATCCTTTTCTTCCTTATAATAAAAATTTATTTGTTTGTGATATTTTATCTAGTCATCTATGTTTGCTGAATAAATTTAATATAGTAGATGGTCATTTATTAATTGTAACTCGTGATTTTGAAGAGCAAGAAAATCTGATCAATATTCATGACTTTACTGCCCTATGGTCATGTATGCAAGAAATTGATGGCTTAGCTTTTTATAATGGTGGTTCTGCGGCGGGAGCATCCCAAAGACATAAACATTTACAACTACTTCCTCTCCCTTTGATTCCTGATTTAGAAAATCTGCCGATTCAACCTGCTATTGATCAAGTAGTTTTTCATAATTCTCTTGGTATAGTTCCAGGTTTCCCTTTTGTTAACGCGATCGCGTCCTACGATTTTTCTAACATCGATAATCCTTTTACGGTCGGTAAATTACTATCAGATTGTTATTATTCTTTACTAGAAAAAGTCGGTTTTACTTTGCCACATAATAGTCTTCAACAGCCAGGAGCTTATAACTTTTTAGCCACCAGAAAATGGATGATGATTGTGCCGCGATCGCGTGATTCTTTTGGATCGATTGCTATTAATTCTTTGGGCTTTGCTGGCTCTTTATTTGTTAAAAATCAAACTTGTTTAAAGTTGTTAATAGAGCAAACTCCTCTGAAAATTTTGAGTGCCGTTGCTCACTCTAAATAAATCCCAGTTAACTGGAAGTAAATCTGACGGAGAAAAATTATAGGATAAAAAAAAGCTTAAAAAAACTTCAGATTATACTTTTTACGTAACTATATCTGAAGTTCTTGCCACTAATTAAAAACCAGACGTTAGTCCATAGAATCAAGAAAATATCCCATAATTCTTGAAACATCGATTACCTATTACTTATCCTTTGACTCCACTACTAATATCAGTATCAATAATGTATTTCTGTAAGAACATAAATAATAACAGAACTGGAGTAATAGAAATTACTGAACCTGCGGCAACCAAGCGCCAATCTAAAGAAAAAGTTCCGGCAAGATTTGCTACACCTAATGGCAAAGTATAATATTCAGGACGATCTAAAACAATTAAAGGCCAAAGGAAATCACTCCAAGAAGCAATAAAGACAAAGATGGCTAAAGTGACTAAAGCGGGACGAATCGCAGGTATCATAACATGCCACCAAATACCTAATTCGGAACAACCATCAATTCTTGCCGCCTCTTCTAATTCTTTGGGAACACCTTTAAAAGCTTGTCGCAATAAAAATATCCCGAAAGCTGTGGCAATATTTGGCAAAATAATTCCTAAATAACTATTCCTTAAACCGAGATTGACCGCCATAATATAAAGAGGAATCATGACAATTTGAAAAGGAATAATAATAGTGGCAACTATCAAGGCAAAAATTAATTCTCTACCACGAAAATTAAGCCTTGCTAGAGGATAAGCAGCTAAAGAACAAAAAAGTAAATTTAAGCTTACAGATAGTAGTGCCACGATCGCACTGTTAGTAATATATTGTCCAAATGGATAAGTATCCCAAACAGTTTGGAAATTCTCTAAAGTAGGCTGAGACGGCAAAAGTTGCGGCGGAAAACTAAAAATATCTTCTGTCGGAGACTTGAAAGCCGTACCGATTAACCAAAGTAGCGGAAATAGCATTAAAATTGCTATTCCACTCAATAATAAATAGGTCGCGATCACATTTAGTTTATTTTCATTCATTTTTTTTCTATAGTGGCTTATAAAAATTGCTACCTGATATCCAAAGTCTTTGATCTGTCAGAAAAGTTCGAGATGCTTGTCCTTTAAAATATATTTTAAAGTAGTTAGTATACTTTACTATTGCTAAAAGCTATTTTAGATGTATAGTAAACTACAGATTTAAAGCAATTGTATAATTTAGCACCCCAATAGTATAACGAGCCTAATTTTTGTTTCAGTGCCAATATCCTACCTAAGATAAAATGAGTAAAAACAATGTTTAATAATTGGCTTTTAATTCCAGACAACGCTGTTGATTTAAAAATAACTACCTAAAGAATGTCAAAATTCTGCCTAAATCCAACCTGTAAAAACCCTCAGAATCCAAATCAAAATAAAATTTGTCATGGTTGTAATGCTAATTTAGCAAAAACTACTCAAAGCTATATATTTGAGAATTATCGAATTACTAAACTTCTGGGAGAGGGGGGTTTTGGACGTACTTATTTAGCCGAATATTTACGTCGCTACAATGAGCCAAGGTTAATTAAAACATTAATCACTAGTGGGCATAAACAGACTCAGCATAAAATCAAAGAATTATTTACCAGAGAAGCAGAGCAACTCTATCATTTAGATCATCCTCAGATTCCTAAATTATATGAATATTTTGAAAAGGACAATAATTTATATTTGGTGCAGGAATTTATCGATGGCATTAATCTTCGTGAAGAATTAAAACAAGAAGGACCTTTTTCAGAAGAAAAAATTCAAATTCTTTTAGAAAAACTTTTACCTGTCCTAAGCTATATTGAAGATCAAAATCTTCTCCATCGTGATATTAAACCCGATAATATTATGCGACGCCACAGCGATGGGGTTTTAATGTTGATTGATTTTGGCGCTGCCAGAGTCAAAACTGGCATGGGGTTGACTCTTTTAACTGCTATCTATACCCCTGGCTATGCTGCCATAGAACATATGATGGGGAGACCAGTTAAAGCTAGTGATATTTATAGTCTAGGAGTCACTTGTATTCGTTTACTAACTGGTTGTTTACCCAGTAATACTACTGATCCAATTTATGATGATCATGAAAATTGTTTGTGCTGGAAGGAGTATCTACAGGAAAATAATATTCAAGTTAGTGATCGACTAATAGCGATTTTGGATAAGATGGTAGCCTCTTCTCTCAGAGATCGCTATCCTGACGCAAAAGCAGTACTAAAAGATTTATTACGCCCTATTTCTCCTCCAGTATCGCTACCAAAAGTAGTAGAAAATAGCCAACAATCTCCAGAAAAAGTTCAAAATTCTGGAGAAAATAGCCAACAACCTCCAGAAAAAGTTCAAAATTCTGGAGAAAATAGCCAACAACCTCCAGAAAAAGTCCAAGTTCTTGGAGAAAATAGCCAAAATTTTTCTGTGTCTCCAAGCTTTTCTGTAGCACCACAAACATTACCAAAAGTAGTAGAAAAGCGACAAAATTCTACAGTAAATCCAAGTTTTTCTGCCCCATCACAACAATCAGTAAATTTACCCAGAAAATTGGGATTACTAGCTGGTGTTGTTGCTATTTTAACTGGAGTTTTGGGAATAGGAGGGTATTTTTTAATTAACCAATCTGAAACAATAGATAATAATACTCAAGAATCCATTGATAAAAATGACACTATTCCTATTCTAGAAACCCTGGAATCTCAATATCAACAAGGAAATTATCAAGATTGTTATAAATTAGCTACAGATAATTACGATCAAGAACGCGATGTACTTCAAAAATATGTACTTCAAGAATGGATCGGTAAATGTGGTTTAGAAGCAGCAAAAATAAAAGCAAATGCTGATAGTTATAGTGACGCGATCGCAATTGCTCAAACCATACCAACTATAGTCCCAAACTATCAAGAAGTAGAAGATAGTATTAATATTTGGTCAGGAAAGATTTTAGAATATGCAACTCAAGTGTATCAACAAGGAAAACTAGAAGATGCCATAAAAGTTACCGATACTATTCCTGATAATAGTAGTGCCAAAACTAAAATTCCTGATTTGATCTCCCAATGGGAACAAGAACAAAAACAAAAACAACAAGAACAAGAAAAACAACGACAGGAACAACAAGAACAAATCCGTGGACAAGTGTCACTTATCTCACAAAAAACCGGATTGGACTATACTCAATTGCATGACTTCCTAGATTCGGGAAAGTGGCATGAGGCAGATCGAGCAACAACAAGAATTATGCTTCAAGGTGTTGGCAGACAACAACAAGGGTGGTTCAGGAAACAAGATATCAATAAACTTTCTTGTGAAGATTTACGCATTATTAACCAACTTTGGCTAGAATCTACCGAGGGTAACTCTGGCTTCAGCAGGCAAAAAGAAATTTGGCAAATGAATGGGAGTCCAGTTCACGCCCGTGGAAAGGCAAGTATTAGTGATGGTAAGATAGGCAAATTTCCTAGTGATCTATGGGAAGGAAAGTGGGGCATGTGGGATGTAACCATGGTAGAGTTCTTTTCTCGCGTTGCCAACTGCAGCCTTTAACAGGGATTCGTTATTAAAGGCAGAGAATAGAGCGAATAAGCCTGCTTTTTCCTTTTATTTAACAAGCTAATATTAAAGTTATGAAATCTAAAAGAAAATAAATATTAACGGAGTCGCAAAATTTTAAAAATTAAGTTACAAATAATAACTGTTAACTGGTTTGGGGAGCTGAGTCTATGTGTGGCATAGTTGGATATATTGGAACACAAGCAGCAACAGAAATTTTAATCTCTGGTCTGGAAAGATTGGAATATCGTGGTTATGACTCTGCAGGAATCGCGACTGTATCTGAAGGTCAACTGAATTGCGTTAAAGCCAAAGGCAAACTATACAATCTCAGAGAAAAATTAGAACAAACCGTTGATCATGCTCAAATAGGTATTGGACATACTCGCTGGGCGACTCATGGCAAACCAGAGGTGCATAATGCCCATCCTCATCTAGATAGTAACCTCAAAGTTGCGGTAGTGCAGAATGGTATTATTGAGAACTATCGAGAGTTAAGAGAAGAATTAAAGAGTAAAGGCATAGAATTTAGGTCAGAGACTGATACAGAAGTTATTCCCCATTTAATCTCTCAATATTTAGCCGATTCTAGTCTCTCTTTATTGGAAGCTGTACAAAAAGCGATTCCCCATTTAGACGGCGCATTTGCGATCGCAGTAATTAGTGCCGATAACCCTTATGAACTGGTAGTAGCTCGTCAACAAGCCCCGTTAACCCTTGGTTTTGGACAGGGTGAATTTTTCTGTGCCTCCGATATTACGGCTTTAGTTCCCCATACCCACGCAGTTTTAAGCTTAGAAAACGGAGAAATGGCAAGACTTTCTCCCTTGGGAGTAGAAATCTATACGTTTGCTGGAGAAAGAGTTAGTCGCTTCCCCCGTACACTAGATTGGAATCCTGGACAGGTAGAAAAACAAGGATTCCGTCACTATATGTGCAAAGAGATTTATGAACAACCAGGGGTGGTACGTAGTTGTCTCGAAACCTATATCAATCCCAATTGGAAAGTAGAAGATAATCCCGATTATAGTCCGATTAATTTAGGGCTTGCTGAGCAACTCTACGACAATATCGATTTCATTCAAATCCTCGCTTGCGGTACCAGTTGGCACGCTAGTTTAATCGGCAAATATCTCCTCGAACAACTTGCAGGAGTTATGACGACCGTAGATTATGCTTCGGAATATCGTTACTCTCCCAAACCCGTTATGCCCCATACCCTGATTATTGGTGTTACCCAGTCAGGAGAAACGGCTGATACGATCGCGGCTTTGGAAATGGAAAAAGCCCGAAGGGAGAAATTAGATAGCAAATACCATGCCAAACTCTTAGCTGTTACTAATCGCGCCGAAAGTACTATCGCTCAGTTATGCGATCGCATTATCGATACTCAAGCTGGCATCGAAATCGGCGTAGCAGCAACTAAAACCTTTGTTGCTCAAGTAATGGGCTTTTATTTCTTGGCTTTAGACTTAGCTTATCGTCGTCAGACCTTATCCAATGAAAGAATTGATTCTATTATTACTGGTTTACGCAGTCTTCCTGAGAAAATAGAAAAAATACTTGAAACCCAGGAAAACGCGATCGAGCATTTAGCCCATGAATTTGTCCAAGAAACCGAAGACTTTATTTTTGTTGGTCGAGGCATCAACTTCCCCATCGCGTTAGAGGGAGCATTGAAACTTAAAGAAATTAGTTATATCCATGCCGAAGGCTATCCTGCAGGAGAAATGAAACATGGTCCGATCGCCTTATTGGATAGTAAAGTACCGGTAGTCGCGATCGCAATGCCTGGCTCGGTTTATGAGAAGGTGATTTCTAATGCCCAAGAAGCGAAGGCAAGGGATGCGAGATTAATTGGTGTGACATCGGTTAATGCCGAGGAAGCAGGGATTACTTTTGATGATGTTTTAAATGTTCCTGAGGTGGAGGAGTTGTTATCGCCAATTTTAGCGGTTATTCCTTTGCAATTATTGTCCTATCATATTGCTGCAATTAAAGGTTTAGATGTTGACCAACCAAGAAATTTAGCGAAAAGTGTTACTGTTGAGTAGTAAATGGCAGATATTAGCTAATATTGTAAAATCATAAAAAAGTTAGAAACTTAATAATAAAGTTGGAAACTTAATAATAAAGTTGGAAACTGAATAAAAAAGTTGGAAACTTTTAATGTATAATACAGTAACATCGTATTATGCAATTTTTCCAATGACCAGAAACAAGAGGGATTGGACGCAAGCTAAATTTGAGCGATATGTAAAAGAAAATCGCGGGAAAGGAAGTGGGAAAAACTATAAACCTTGGATTACCATTCAAGATTTTCCCTCAAAAGGTAGAGTATCGAGATCACCTGGGTGGAAAAGCGATCGCATTCACCATTTTATGTCAGACTGGGAGTTACGATTTTTCTATCTATTAGAATGGGCTGATGGAGTTAAAGACATCAGGGAACAATATCCATTACTAGATTTAGACTTAGCATTTTGTATTGCTGATGAAATGGGAATTGAATATCCCAAAGATAAAAAAAGTGGTACTCCTTGTGTACTGACGACTGACTTTTTGATTACTGTAAAGCAAAAGGGAAAATTAGTTCAAATTGCTCGTACTTTTAAATTAGCCAAAGAGTTAGAGAAGAAAAGAGTCTTAGAAAAATTACAATTAGAGAAACACTACTGGAATAGACAAAGTATTAACTGGGCGGTAGTAACAGAACAAGAGATATCCAAAATTTTTACTGACAATATTAGATGGGTTCATTCTGCTTATAAGTGGGAATTGACAGAGGAAAGTGATAATGAAAATTGTTACTACCTCAGTAATATACTCAAAGAAAGATTAATTGCAAAAAAAACGCAAATCAATACGATAACAACAGCATTGGATAAAGAGATGGGGATTAAATCTGGAACATCTCTATCCTTATTCAAGCACTTAGTTGCCAGAAAAGAAATTATTGTCGATATGCTTGGAGCAAAACTATCTAGTAGTTCCTCAGCAAACATTATCCAAAAAGTTATTTAATCGAGAATTCGAGAATTTCAATGGCTAATCATTTATATGTTAACGATTTAATAGAGTGGCTGAATGAATCAGAGCAAAGCACAGTAGAAAGAATTGTCTGGATAGATGAAAATTATACTCTTGCTTTTATTTTCGATATTAATACCAATAAAGGTGCCCCCTATCCAAAGAGAATTAGTGAAATAGAAGAAGCTATTGATGAAGGCTATGCTTTAAAATTAAAATCAGATCCTTGGTTAAAAATAGTCAAAGATGATGAGCTATCTGATAAAGAACTAGAAATTAGAAATAGAGCTTGGAATACAATTTCTAACTTAGTTCTACAAGAACCAGATATTTATGATCGTAAAATTCGTGGTTCTCTTGTCACTAATGTAATTGCTCAATGTGATGAAAAAATAACTAAAAAAACCATCTATGGTTATTTAAGAAAATATTGGCAAAGAGGGAAAACTAAAAATGCTTTACTTCCAGATTACTATAATTCGGGGGGAAGAGGTAAAACTAAAAACTATAGCAGTGACAAAAAAAGGGGAAGACCTAGAAAATATAGTAATAATTCAAAAATTGGAATAGGAGTAAATATTACTGAAGAGGATCGCAGAATTTTCAGAATTGCTATTTCAAAATTTTATAACAATCGTAAAAGAAACTTTTTAACAATTGCTTATAAACTAATGCTCAAGGAGTACTATACAGAAGAAACTGTGTTCGATCATAATGGGGTCAAAAAGGCAGTATTAATTCCACCTGATAAAAGACCAACTTTAAATCAATTTCGCTATTGGTATGACAAAGAACAAAAAGATGTCAAAAAGACAATTTCTTCCAGAAGAGGTAGTAGAGCCTTTGCTCTAGAACACAGGGCTATTTTAAGTAACTCCAAACAAGAAACTATTGGTCCAGGTTCTCGCTATCAAATTGATGCTACTATTGCCGATGTCTATTTAGTTTCTAAATATAATCGTAATTGGATTATTGGCAGACCTGTAGTTTATGTAGTAATTGATGTTTTTAGCCGCATGATTACAGGGGTCTACGTAGGTTTAGAAGGTCCCTCTTGGCTGGGAATGATGATGGCTTTAGTTAATGCCGCAACCGATAAGGTCAAATTCTGTGCCGAATATGGAATTGAAATTACTGAAGAAGAGTGGTTAGCTCATCATATCCCTGATGCCATTTTAGGCGATCGCGGTGAACTAGCGGGTAAAAATGTCGAAACCTCAATTGACAATCTCGGTATTCGGATTGAAAATGCTGCTCCCTATCGAGCCGACTGGAAAGGTTTAGTAGAAAGACATTTCCGTATTATTCATGATCGCGTCAAACCATTTCTTCCTGGCTATGTAGATGTTGATTTTACGCAAAGAGGTGGCAAAGACTATCGTTTAGATGCCAAACTCGATTTAGATCAATTTACGAGAATTATTATTTATTTAATTAGATATCACAATAACGAACATCATTTACAAGAATACGACCGAGAAGAAATGATGATAGCTGATGATATTTTAGCGATTCCCAAAGAATTATGGAAATGGGGAATTGCTAACCGTTCGGGAAGATTGA
>JASJDR010000311.1 GCA_030065615.1 Xenococcus sp. MO_188.B8
TCTCCTCAACCAAATTATCGATGTCTAAATGTTGAAAATCGCGATCGCGCAATAATTGTGCTTGCTCCAATAGCCAGGAATCATATTCTGTATCAATGTTATGTTTTAACATAGTTCCTAAGACTCTAAAAAATTAGCTGTTTAGTATTATTTGTTCTTGTATTGGTCACTGAAATATCATTTGTTTAATTTCTTCTCATATTGGCATAGTTTCAAAACCGATCTAGTAGTCTTAACTATTATTGTCTCAAATTGATGAAGGGATGGGATAGATGCGATCGCTTTTCTAATTGCTTGACAAATTTCAAGAGATCGTCGTAAACGAGTTTTTTATAAATTCCTTAAACTTAATACGATGAAATTTTTTTTCTTAACGGACTGGCTCACCGGTGCGATCCGAGTGTTAAAAAAGAAGAAATAGAAGTATTAATCGAGCATCCAAGTGCAGCTATTTGTTAGAAATTTTGGGATTAGACATTGCTCCCAAGGATTTGCACACAACATCAGAACCTTTTTTGATTTTACAGATTTGATTCTTCATTAGAGAAATCACTAAGATCAGATTTTGGAAAATTATATCTCAATTTATCTTGAATAATACTCATCCCAGTTAAAACACGCTGAAGTGCCATTGTTTCATCGTTCTTCTTACTACTAATATTTACTGAAAGTCTAAGTAGTGACTTTCCTTTTTGGAAAGCAGAAATTATTCTAAACCGAAGTTTACTAAACAGATTTTTCCGCTTTTTATGCTTCTGCACAGAAGATACAACTTTAAACCTTAATTCATCAACTAAAGCACATGCAACAGGCATTTCCACCTGAAAAGGCTGTGGAGATAATTTAAGACTCTTTTGCATCCCTCCATCAGGTTTTGGGCAAACAAATTCTTTTCCCACTGAACTCACAGGTATTAAAGATATAGAAGCTCCTGCTCTGACTCGACTTTTAATGAAATTTCTCAATTTTGGGATTTTCATCATTTTCTCTCTAATTTCTCTTAATGAATATTTATCTTCAAGTAAATCCCATTTGCTTAGAAGAAAGTGAACTGGGACATTTCTTTGCTGCATAATTTGAAGGATACTAGGCAAATCATCACGCAATAGGCTGACCGTTGCCCAATCATTCTCATTATTCATCCAAGCCAAGACTTTGCTCCCATCAATCAAACCTAGAAATGCGTCAGATTGATCGAGTAATTCCAAAAATTCAATATCATCGTCTTCATCATTATGCTCAGTTAATCTTCCTCCTGCATAATCTACATAGGTTACTTGGCATGCAGGTTCAATATTTAATGTTGTTTCATTTTGTACGCAACATAGAAAATCCCATTCAGAAATCTCAGAATATGTTGTACCACTAGGCCAATTTTCACGTGTTGCAACATCTATATAGATGCGATTTAAGATTTTTCTTTCACGTTCACTTTTTAGTTTGAGAAAGAAACCGTGAGATCCGAGTATCGAGAGTTCTCTAAACATGCTTGCGAGAAAAACTGTTTTCCCAGATCCAGAAGCACCTAAAACAATCACCTTATATTTTCGGATCGTATCCGAAATCAGTAACTTTCTATCTGTGTTTGATTGCTTCGTCTTTTCTTTTAATTCAGATTTTGTGGAACCACCTGTAGCCTTTGCTTGATCTTTCTCTCCATTTCCGGACTTGGAAATATAAGCAACAATCACAGCACTAACAGCTCCAATAATTGCCACAATAATTGTTGGATCCATGAAATTTAGCTGAGTATAACCTCACAACACTGAATCATATCCTTCTGCTTTTTCGCTTAATATAACTATATATTGTACGGAAAATTTCTAGGTATCGACCCTGCTTAGAACAAATTAAAGAATTTTTCCGTATATTCACTCCATAAAGGATTATACCCCGAAAGTTTCGGTATATTAGCTGATGATATCAAGAATCTTTCTGAATTTCATTCTATGGAAAAACCCCCTAAAAAACTGCTTGAACAGGTTAGGGATGTCATTCATATTAAACATTATTCCTATAAAACAGAAAAAAGTTATATTAATTGGATTAAACGCTACATCATATTTCACAATAAACGGCATCCCAAAGAGATGAATGGAAAAGAAATTGAAGAATTTCTCACTCATTTAGCAGTCAAAGAAAATGTCGCTGCATCTACTCAGAATCAAGCTTTAAATGCAATTTTATTTTTATATAAGGAAGTTCTCAAGCAAGAGTTAGATTTACAAGTTAATGCAGTACGAGCCAAAAGAAGTAAATATCTGCCAACAGTCTTAACTAAAGAAGAAGTTTTCGCCATTATTAATAATTTATCTGGTATTTACCAGCTTATAGTCAAATTGCTTTATGGTACTGGGTTGCGACAAACCGAATGTTTGCAACTGCGTGTCAAAGATCTTGATTTTGCTCAAAAACAATTATAGGAAATAGCACTAATTGTTTTAAACCTGAAGCTCAAAATCAATTACATTCTAGAAGTGAAATAGCTTTCCTTTTAATCGAATCGCGATCAACCTTTTCTTCAAGCTGATTAACAGTTAGTTTTCCTTCAAATGCTTCAAAAGAAGCCTCTTTAATTGCTCGTGGATATGCTTCGTCAATTATTTCTTGCAAGACATCACTATCGGCATAATAACCCCCTGACTTTCTTCTTGTCTTGTCGCAATCGCTCATGGGGGAAACCCCCATGACCGCGTTGCGCCGCTTGTTCGTGCGATTAATATTGTCAATTGAATTAAAAATAGATCTATCCCAGCAACTAGTCGTTCTTTGTTCTGCCTGTTGTTTAATTAGATGAAGTAAAAGAATAACCATATAGCTATAGATTTTATTAAGCTTATCTTCCTTTGACATTTCATCTATTTCATCAATAATTTGCAAAGCGCCAATATAGTCTTGTGCTTCAATTTTCTTCCTTAATTCTTCGATTTCATACATACTTTTGACTTACTGATGGGCGATGTACCTATACTGATTTTATCAATTTGCGATGGTGTAACTCTTAGGTATAATGATTATCGTTCTTAAAACGCAGATCTATGTGGGCAATTTTAAGTGGAATTGAAGGAAACATCGCAGCTTACGAAGCAGTATTGGCAGATATTAAACGTCAGCGCGTTAAGGTCGAAGAATTGTATATTTTGGGCGATATCATCGCAGCTAACCTAGATAGTGAAAAAGTAATTAAGCGAATTCAGAATCCTTTACCTGGAGAATTAGAACCACAAGTATGTGTCGGTTGGTGGGAAGAACAATGCTTTGCTTTACACGGTTTGGGTTCGACAGCAGAACCAACAGAATTAATAGATCGCTTTGGCAAAGAAACCGCTAAACTACTTTGGGATTCCGTATCTCGCGAAACTGTACATTGGTTACGCAACTGTCACTTTGGTTTCTTTGAATTAGATTGTTTGTTAATTCACGGTAGCAGTGTTAGCGTCAGCGATGAGTTAACCCCCGAAAGCCCACCCTGGCAAATGCTAGACCGCTTGCAGAGAGTACAGGCAAATCATCTCTTTTGTGGTCGTTCGGGTCAAGTATTTGAATATCAACTACAGGGAGGTTCGGTTAATAGTTCGGTGATGACCTTAGATCGCCAGCAACCCGTACAAACTATTACTGCACCCCAAAGAAGAGTTATCGGGGTAGGCAATGTAGGCAGAGAACCAGGAAAGGCTACTTATACGCTTTATAGTCCAAATAGCGATCTCGCCTTTGGCGAGGCACTGCGTGATCGCCTAGAATTCAAAACAGTTTACTATGGTAGTAAAAAGGGATTTGGTAATTGAAAACAAGAAGCATCTATTTTGTTTAAGTCTCGGTCAATCTGGGAATCAATTGAGCCAAATTACAAGGACGATTGCGGGAATCGAGTTGGTCTTTAATAATACTCCATCCTGTTTGACAAGCACCGCTAGAACCAGGCAAACAGAAGAGATAAGTACCATTAGCCACGCCAGCCAGAGTCCGAGACTGAATGGTAGAGCTTCTAATCTCTTGATAGGAAATCATCCGAAATATTTCGCCGAAACCTTCAATTTCCTTATCTAATAGGGGTTTAATGGCTTCGGGAGTGCCATCTCGTCCTGTAACTCCCGTACCACCAAACGTTGTAAGATTGTAATGTACTGAAACGCGAAAACCAAGCAGTAGGTACGATGCACCTTGAAAACTGGATATATTGGGTTCTGTGCAGAAAGGCTTGTACAGGTAAAATCACCAAGCAACAAGTACCAAAAGCAATATTAGCTGAAACCGTACCGCTGGGCTAGCGGGATCGGGCTGTTGCAATACAGTGAAGGTCTGTGGACGTACCTCTGTCGGGGGCATGAGTTTAGCTTGTGTCTAGGTATGTGCGGTTGAATCAGAAAGATCTACTCGTGAGAGCTGGAATCTCTACGTGTACATTAAAGAATTATTTGTCAAATTTAAAGAATTATTGTCACAGTAAATAATCGCTGTAACTATTGCCCAATATGAGTTTTTGTCATTACAACTCCATATAGTAGCGATGAAATAATTTAAAGAATTAAGTGTCAATTTTTTATTAACGCATTTTTGAGTTTAAAGAATTAAGTGTCAATTATTTTCATTGTGAAACCAGACGCTCAATTAAATCTAAATCATGATGCTTAGATATATTTCCCGTACTTCCCTAAATCTCTATATCTCTGTATTCTAATTCTTTACATATATCTTCTAGTTGCTTCAGTTGATTGGGACGTAGGATAATGTCATCCCAGGTATATTTGGGTTCAATTTTATAAAATCCTAAAGCCAAAACCCACGTCTTTCAAGCGTGGGATGTAGGCCAAGCACCTTTTAAGGTGCCGTAAAAATGATACAAAATTTCAAATAACAATACTGCGTAATACTGTAAGATGTTTGTATCTACAAAATAAGCGAAAACCAAGCAAGGTAGAATCAGTACCAGGAAAACTAAAGATATGGGGTTCTTAGCAGAAAAGCTTGCTAAGGTAAAATCTCTAAGCAACTATGGTTAAAACTATTTTTTAGTTTAGCGTAGGGTCGGGCTGACCCGAACGTGTTAGTTGTAAAACTAATAAAAAGCTTGTGGATCAAGCTCTGACTGGGATGTGTTTTCACTGTTAGTGTTCTCATCTAGTTAACTTGGGTTGAAGCAAGAATCACACGCGCTTTTAGCCGTGTGAGTGACAAAAGCAAGGCTTCCTAAATCCAGAATCGATTGAGTTCGAGCGGCACTGCATAGGTTAAAAAAGGAGCTTGGTTAAAAAAGGAGCTTGGAATCGCTTAGGGTGGGTTAGTGAGATGCGTAACCTACCATCGGGTAAATCGTGCATTACCGAGTTGTTGGATGTAGGATGCGATCGCGTTAAGTTTTCGGACGTTGGGCATAGTAAGGAAAATGTGTTATCCCAATCCCAATCCCAATCCCAATGCCGAATTATTGCAGGGCGTAACCCATATTTCATCATGATGATCTCCGGCCCCTGACGCGTCCGAATGGTTTTCTAGAGCGACATCACCACTTGATTTTTCACCTGTTTGCTCTGGTTAACATATGCATGCGCTGCCCCATGACCACGCGGCTTCGTCTGGGAGCATGAGGTTTCAGTGGCTTGGTGTTGCGGTATGAGCTGCGGTGGTCGAGGAGATCGTACAGTAAAAGCCAGTTTACAAAATTTATAGGAAAAGAATAAATTTTCCTCGTATAAACCTACAAAGAAGATAGATCAATTTGTCAAGAAAATCAATCTAAAAGGAGACAACATATGCCAGTTGTAGCAGTCCCTGAAACTTCGCTAGCCTACTATCTGATCGCTTTTGATAAAGACGGGAAAGAACGCTCTGAGTCTGACGGCTTCATGAGCCAAAAGGTATTGGATGTTTTATCCAAAGAGCCTATCACCGATGTGTTTTTGATTAGTCATGGATGGTTGAGTGACGTTCATGAGGCAAAAAAACAATACAATGGCTGGATAAAAGCGATGGCAGATAATCACGCTGACATCGAAAAAATGAAAGAGTTACGTCCAGGTTATTGTCCACTAATGATTGGACTTCATTGGCCTAGTAAACCATTGGAAAATGAGAGTTTAGAGTTAACGACAGATCCGGCAAAAGCAAAAAATTTAACTAAATTTGAAGAAGAAGTAATCAAGACTAGAAATGGCGTTCAATCTTTAACTTCTGATTGGGAGAATGACTTTAGTTCAGAAGAAGGTTTCAATTTATTTAATTATATAAAACAGCAAATCAAAGAAAAAAAAGAATCATTTACAAAAGGAATTGACAAAAAATTGACTGAATTTCTATCCTACTGGGACATGAAAGAACGTGCTCGTCAAATAGGGCAAACTAGTGGCTTTAAGTTGCTAACAAAGCTGCAAAAGCAAACTAATGATCAAGTGCGTTTTCATTTGATAGGTCATAGCTTTGGCACTATTGTTGTTTCTGCAATGCTTCGTGGTCCAGAAGTTGATAGCAAACTAGTCCGTCCGGTTAACTCTCTAAGCTTAATTCAGGGCGCGGTCTCCTTATGGTCTTTTTGTGAAAAAGTGCCTGAAAGAGAGAATCTGATGGGTTATTTTCGTCCTATTGTGTCAGGGAAAAAGGTTGCAGGACCAATCGTTACAACTAACTCTCAAAAGGATTATTCAGTTAAATATATGTATCCTTTTGCTAGCAAAATTGGATTAAAAACCCGTGGTCAAGAAGCTGATTTTCCCGGTGTCAATCTACCCGTTTTTGGTGGGATTGGAACTTGGGGTATTCAGGGTTCCGGGCTAGACATTGATGATATTGTGATGAAAACTACAGATAAAGAATACAAATTTAAAACTGGTTGGATTTACAACTTAAACAGCGACAAATTTATTCAAGATGGGATTAAAGATGCCCATTGTGCTATTGCCAAACCTGAAGTGGCACATGCTGTTTGGTCAGCTGCCTTTGGCATTATTTAGTCCTGTGGCTACCAACTCTTAAGAAATATCTTCAGTCATAGAGGGTTGAGCGAATTACGGTTAGCATTTTGTCCCGGTTTACGCTGGTAGCCGTTAATCAGTATTTTGAAACGATTGAGTCGATTGAAGAAATCTTAGTAACTCGCTGTAATATACTGCGAACAATGAATAAAGAAATTAAAAACTTAACCCACTACCATTGGTTAATTAATACCTAATTTTAAAAGATGGC
>JASJDR010000312.1 GCA_030065615.1 Xenococcus sp. MO_188.B8
CCACCAAAATAATTGTTAGCTAGTTGCTTTGTATTACGCCAAATAACTCGAAAAATATTACACCGTTTATTGTCTCATCATCAATCAAATTTCTAATTAGTTTTTAGCTCCCATGTAATCCCTAAAACTGTTTGAATTCATTACTCAAGTCTCTATGTAAGCCCGACGAGCCTTCTTGTTGCTCAATGAATAGTTTTGATACCTACTAGCTTACTCAATACTATCTTTTTTGGTACGCGAGTAGATAATTTTTCTCCCCTAGTTTTTGATGCTGAAACTAGACTATTTTCTGGTTAAATAAGCTCACCCCGACTATTCTCAGTCTTAGCTGAATTAAGTTCCCTATCATCCACAATACTTGGCGACAATACTGTTAAACTCTTCTTACCTTTTTAACTACGAGACGAGGATTTACTATTGGTATCACTCAAATATTTCTTGAGCGTTCTGGGAGAAATTTTAAGCTCCTGCTCAATCAGAATTACCGATAAATCCTGATAGCTAGATCCCTTCTTCAAAGCATTCTTCAGTTTGTCTCTTAGATAAGATATACTCTCACGTAAAGTAAGTTCAGATTTTGGTTGGGAAAGAAGTGAATCTAGCCCATTAGAGATATTCTCAACGAAGTGCCAGATTAATTCTCTGCGAAGCGCAATTGATTAGTCATAATATATTTCTCTCTTCAGTCTCTCAATCGTTCAGATCGAGGTATCAAAAGTATTCACGAAGAAAGTAACTAAATATATGTCTATTCGCTCACCTAAACTGTAAAACTCTTAGTATTCTGTTTGACTACAATCTGTATATCAATCTGGATATTTTTCTTTCTCAGTAGTATATCCCGTTTAAATTAGAGCTGGTCAAAAAAGCGTACTCGACATATATCTAATTTATTACCCAAACCGTAAACCTATTAGTATTCTGTTTGATTATAATCTGTATACGTTCTCTGTATATTTTTTTTCCGAGTAGACTTGATATATTATTCTGTATGTAGCTCAAGATAAAGAGTACTCACTACACAATTTTTGGCTAGCGCCAACGCTTCGCTAAAATTGTTTCGTTCGCATCTTGGAAAAAAAACTGAACTTGGTCGAGAACCGAAACAAAAAAATCTAACAATTAATTTTTGATTTTTTTTTCAACAATACGAGTGGGAGTTTGAGGGGCGCGTTAGCTCCTCAACCAGTCAGGTGATTAAAAATGTTTGATTTTCAAGCGTCAGTGCCGGAAATCATACTATTTTGAGCGTAAGCGCGAAAAATAGGTACATTTTTTCACACTGCTGGCAAATCGTTAGTTTTCAGAAATATGTTCTTTTGGCGAGGTTATATTTAGCTTTTTGGAGGTAAAAACGAATAAATTAGAGTAGCTAATGGGTTGCGAACCTAATTGAAGAAAAGATGAAAATTTGAGTGTTTTTTCCGAGTTGATCTAATTAGGGTTGCGAATAGTGTGACAACCTAACCCAACCCTAATCCGATCCTAAGAGGATTTTGAGAAGCTCTCAAATTAGTATTTTGTCTGTTAGTTTTTGAAGCTTAAAATAATACACTGGGGGATTTGAGAAGTTAGATAGGAATCGATTCTAAAACTATCCTAAAAGCGTCCCAAAAATGACCTTTATTCTAATTTTGTCGCTCGGGTTGAAGAATTCAATTCCTCCAGAGCCAAATTTTACTCGCCTTGTAGCCCATTCTCGTGCTTGCTGGAGAGAGTGAGGGAGAGAGCGCCGAATACTGTTTTCAAAATCTCCCAAACCGCCTAAATTGGGTTCTAATAATGTGTCACCTAATACAAATATCAAAAAGTTCTATGACAAAACAGAATTAATTGCCGATATCGTTCTAAAATACCCCTAAATAAAGCGAAAACAGTTGCCGGAAATGCCACTTTCAACAACTGTTCTTCTTAAACCAACCGCCTTCTCTATTGAGATAGGTGGCGCGGTTTCGTGTACATATTTTTTTTCCACGTCCACGACTAAATTATGCCACAAATGAAGAGTGAAAAGAAGTTTTGTTCGTTACCAGTCGCCTGTAAGCCACAAAATTTGGCGACGATAATCGTCAAAAACGTAGTTATAGCAAGGGTTCAAGAATTTCAAAAAAATATTGCTGGAGGTGAAGAATAATGCAGTCAGCAATATTTGACACTCCAGTCCTCAAAGTAGAAAGTCTCAAAACTAAATTTGATATCGTTGTTATTTCTAATTCATTTATCGCTCTCATTGGCGACTACGTTGAAGCTCGGCTCTTACATCAACTTCATTACTGGAGTTATGCCCAGTACGGCGTAGTCATCGACGGTATTCGTTGGATTTATAAACCGTATAGAGAATGGCTCAGTGAAGTATTTACTTGTTTGACTGACTGGCAATTGAGAAAAGCAATCGCCTCGCTGCTAAAGAAAGGACTGATCAGGCGAGAGAAATTATATGTCAAGCATCACGAAATCAAACACGACAATCCTTATTGGCATCCCAAAAACCAGACTTACTATTACAGTGTGAATTATGATAAGTTGCAAGAACTGATCGAGGGGGTTGAAAATACCAAAAACGCTGAAACCATTGAAAACGTCCGTATTGAGAATCTCACGAAACTAAGTGTTGAGGATTTTCAAGATACTAAGTATTGTGAATTGTCTCAAGACAATACAAAGAATACATCCATAGAAAACAGTTCCAAAGATAAATCCCACCCTACCCTCCCTTGTGAGTGCGATCGCTCTGGAGAAGATAACCAAAGCCAGCAGTCTAGTAAAACTGAACTAACTACAGTTTTAGCCAGACCAGCTAAAAAGAAAGTTGATTCTGTTAATTCAAAAGTTGTTGAAAAAGAAATAAGTTCCGCTTGGGTTGATGAAAACATCAATCAAAACATAAATACTAATCAATCTACTGTACAAGAACCAGTACAAGTTGAGGTAGAGGTAGAGAAACCTGTAGCCAAGCCCAAACCTAAGAAAACTCCTAAAGGTACTAAGCCGAACCGTCAACGTAGAAATCAAGCACCCTGGAAGGATGAAGGACAGTTTAGGCGGTTCTATCGGGCATTGGTTCAAGCATTACCTCAAGTAGCCAATGCTCATTCTCCCCAAGGATTGGCTCAGACCATCATCCGTCAGTTGAGAGCTGGCATTCCCCACAGTTATTGGGATGATTTTATTGCCGGACTTCCAATCGGTACATCGACCATGCCTGAGTGGGAAGTCGCACCGGGCGAACCCTATCCCATGTTTATCGAGTTCCTGACTGAGAAGATAAAGCGGGGAGACAACACCCAATCCGACGAGCAGACCCGAAATGAAGTATTTAGGATACTCAATAAGCCCCGACAAGCTAAAGCCTTCTGGGGGCAATTTAAACGCAGTTTGGTTAATGTTTCCGAACGGGTAGAACGGGATCTGAGTTTGGGAGTGAGTAATCCCAATACTCCAACTTGGACGAGAGAGAGAATCGAACCATCACTATCTGAAGCTGCGGCGGCGGGTGAGAAAATTATGGCTGTTAATGGTAATGCTCTCCCTGCCATTGAATCAGCTAATAATCCTCAACTAGAGAGTAAGAGTTTTGCTCCTGTCTCCCAGTCCCCCAGTCCCCCAGTCCCCCAGTCTTCTTGTGACCCTTGGACTGAAGATGATAAACCTCAACCAACCATGAGGGAAATGTTAGCTGCCAGGGGAGTTAAAGGTTTTTGTAAGCCGATGCCCAAGGTGTCTCAGGCTGAAGACGATGGAGGTTAACATGGCTATCCCCTGTATCATCAAATATCCGTCTAAGACTGAAATAGAAGGGTTGATCGTTGGCGATCGCGGTACTGAGTTTGATGTCAAAGTAAACGACGAAGTACAGACGGTTTCTAAGTTCTATGTCTTCCCCCACTTTCTACCACCGCCAAAGTGCCAGAAAGATCGGGAGATAACCCCTAGTAAAAATAGTGCAAAGTCCCGTAGAAAGAGAGGTACGGGAAGCGGTTATATATACTGGCGAACTATCAAGAAGAATGGCAAGGAATATCAACAGACTTTCTATCACTACGAAAAAAGAGATAAGTATAACCGTCGGGTTAAATCCTGTGAATATATTCCATTGAAGATGCGGAGTCAGATCGAGCAGATGAATAATGATAAAGTCCCTGTGACAGAGATATTGAAGGTTTTGAGGAGGAGGAGTAAGAGGAAAAAATGATAAAGCGATCTCTAGTTCTACATTGTAAATATGCTTAATAACTGTAAATATGCTTAATAACTGAATTGTTATGAATCTCTACTGTTTATAGATATAGGAGTTTTGACCTGTCTTTTGTAACGTTCGTGGATCAGTATCACATGCTACCAAAACACCAAGTATAAAAGAACGACCCTTAACGGATACATGTCCTCTGGGTCGCTACGTATCTATTTATTGTTATTTATCATCAGCTTGGGTCAAACTCTCCTCGCTTGACACCTTTGATAAAAGCTACCCATTCTTCTTTATTGAAAACTAACAGACCATTGTTTGGATTTTTTGAATCTCGGATAGCAAAAAAACCGTCTTTGATGCCAACTTCAACACAACCAGCCGGATAGTTGCAGAAAGAAGATTTATGAAATTTAACACTTGAGAAATTAGATGTATTCATTATTTAATTCCTCCTTATCTTCCAAAAGTCAAATTAGGTTTATGTTTATATTTATATCGTATATCAAATCAGATTATATTGAATGGCAAATGAGATGAATGCCAGAGAAGTTCTTAGTAGATATGCAGCAGGACAAAGCAATTTCAAAGGTGTGAGCCTTCGAGGTCAGTCCCTCAAGAGTCAAGATCTCTCAGGTGCAGATTTCAGTGAAGCGGATATTCAAGGAACCGACTTTACTGATGCAAATCTTAAAAGTGTAAACTTTAGCCATGCTAAAGCAGGACGAAAAGGCTGGGGGACAGTTTTTTTAATAGTTGTCGTGCTTTTTTTATCAGCACTATCAGGAGCTGCAGCTGGTATAATGGGTACCATTTCCTCAGAAAACCTGTTTAGTGGAATAAGAGGTATTCTTACCTCAGAAAGCCTTTTCACTGAAACCAGAGTTATCTATAGTCTTATAATTTTCACTGTCTTGATAGTTCTTTTCATCGTTAGCATTAGCCAGGGATTGACAGTGGCTTTACTATATATGGCTGGGACTGGGGCTGGAATTTTAGTTGTGCTTGGAGCTGTGTTCGCCTCTCTGTTTGGGTCTGAGGGGGTCACATTCATTGTGGGTGCTGCTTGGAGTGCCGCTGGTGCTGGAATTTGGTCTTTGACTGGGGTCTTGGCTCAGTCTGTAGCTGGAGTTGTGTTTGAGTATACTTTTGAGACTAGGGTAAAAGCCTTGTTTGTATTATTTAAGAGTTTAACTTATGTGGTTTGGGGCTCAAGTCTCACTGCGGTTCTTATAATATTTAAAGGTGCGTTTACTAACGCTTTGGCTTTGCCTATAACTGTGGCTGAGGCTGGATCTGTCGCAATACTTGGTGGCTGCATTGGTAAGCTTGCTCTTGCTGGGAATGAGAAGCACGCCTTTATTCGTAGGATTAGCATAAACCTTGCTGCTACAGGTGGCACAAGCTTCTTTGGGGCTGACTTAACCGACGCAGATTTTTCTCATGCCATTCTAAATAGTACAGACTTGAGAGCAAATAGTCTCATCCGTACACGTTGGTATCAAGCAAAAAAACTTGACTGTGTTCGCTCTGAAGCTACTTATTTTCAGAATGCAAAATTACGGCAATTAGTAATCACTTGTAAGGGACAAAATGAAAATTTTGATCGTTTAGATTTACGGGGCGTTAATTTACAGGGAGCCAACCTAGAGAATGCCAGCTTTATTGATACGGATTTGAGTCAAGCTAACTTGCAGGAAGCAAATTTATTTGAAGCTAAATTAGTACAGACGAATTTAGACCAAACAAATTTAAGTAATGCTCATCTTACTGGAGCATACATCGAAGATTGGGGTATTACCAGAAGAACAAGATTAGACGGAGTTAAATGCAAGTATGTTTATCTGAAACTGCCAACTAAAGGCGATCGCGATCCAAATCGGATGCCTCCATCAGAGCAGGGAAACTTTAGCGAAAACGATCTCTATATTTTTATTACCTCAGTGCTTGATACTTTAGACCTTTATCATAGGCAAAATATCAACGCAAGTGTAGCTGTTACTGTTCTGAAAGGTTTAACTAAAAACTACCCAGTACAATTCGAGTTAGTAGGACTAGAAAAAAGAGGTAACGACCAGTTTGTCATTCGGCTCAAAGTATTTGGGCAAGCTAGTCACTTTAAACTTCAACGAGAATATTATGCTAGGTATGAGCAGACCTTGCCTCTCTACGACCCAAAGAGGCTCATGTCTGATACTGATGTTATAGTTGCAAAAATGATGAAAAAAGTGGAAGAGAATCCAGGTACACATATAGAAAACTTACATAATCAAGGCATCTTTATCGCAGAGGGAGAAGTTGATATGTCACGCAATATTGAGATTAAAAAAGGTGACTACTACGAACAGAGTGGAAATTTCGGCATCGGTCACATGAGCGGTGGCGAAATTAAGGATAATGCTACAGTTGCCGCAGAAATTAATGAAGCAGAGAAACAGAACTTAGCTGATGCAGCCACAGAAATTCAGCAGCTTCTAGAACAATTGTCTGAAACTTATCCCACAACCACCAGCAGAGAAAAAAATATAGTTGTTGGTGAAGCAGTTGACCAAATCGAGAATAATCCGACATTGAAAGCTAAAGTTATCAATGCCCTCAAAGCTGGTGGTACAGAAGCTTTTAAAGAAGCTGTCAATCACCCACTGGTCAATATTTTGGTAGCAACTATCGAAGGATGGCAGGATGCTGAATGAAATTGATTTTTGGCGTAATCTTTACAAACTAGCTGGGGAAATTAATGCACCTATCCTGGCTTTGTCTCAAGTCAGCAGGGGAGTAGAACAGCGACAGGATAAACGCCCCATGATGAGCGATTTAAGCCAATCTGGGATATTGGAGATGGTGGCAGATAATATTCTCTTTGCCTACAGAGACGAATACTATAACCCTGATACTCTACAAGATAAT
>JASJDR010000087.1 GCA_030065615.1 Xenococcus sp. MO_188.B8
CGCCAAAGTAGTCTAACACGAACTAATATCCCAAGTACCTCATTCGAGGGAAATCGTCTGATTTCTACCCAAAGTATTAGTGTTGTTTAGAAGCCAGCACGCCTTTAGGCTGCTGGAGTGTCACATCCTCCAGACTTTGACTGACACGACGAGCGATCGCAAGTAAAATATCGCTGATATCAATATCACCCATATCTAAGTCTTCATCAGACTCAAAATAGATTACGTGAAAATCTTCGTCTTCCAGCTCTTTTTTCAGATAGAGTAACTCAGTAGATTTGCCACAACCTACATGACCAGTAAATAGATTACAAGTAAACTCGTCCTCATCCGCCCAAAGAATACTATTTTTTAGTTCTTCAATCATCTGACCTCCTCGAACGGAGGAAAAATCTATATAAAACTTCTGATCTTCAGGTTTGCTTATATCCAGGGTTTTACTAGGATTGGTTGCTCGATAAAATTGTTTGATATCCAAGTTCATAATATGTTTAAATCATTATTTACAAGCACAGTCGGTGTTGCAGAATTAAGATATAAATCTATTTTTTTATCTATTTAATGCCCCCTAAATTCCCACCTCTCCCTAACCCTCTGTCTTGGTGCGCGTTCCCTTGCGCCTGTCGTCGGCGCGGGGTCGCACCGCTCCTACTAGGAGAGGGAACATATTGTCTCCCACCTCTCCAAACCTCTCCTGAAAGGAGAGGCTCAACTGATGTCCCCCTGTAGGGGGACTTATAGGGGGTGGGGAGATTAAGAGGGGTCGGGGGGCGCAATCATGTTTCAAATCAGCAACGCCGCACAGTCTTACAACTTTAATGCCAAAGTTAAACCGTCAGCAATCGGAATTAAACTAATTTTTACTCTGGGATCTTGATATAACTTTTGATTAAATTCTCGAATAGAAATAGTTCTTTTATCACTATAGCTAGGATCGGCTACTCTTCCTGACCACAATACATTGTCGATCGCGATTAAACCCCCAGGACGAACTAACTGTAAACATTTTTCGTAATAATTATCGTAATTTCTTTTATCCGCATCAATAAAAGCAAAATCAAAACTATTTGCTTGTCCTTGGGCTATTAATTTATCTAAAGTTTCTAATGCAGGAGCTAGATGCAAATCAATTTTCTGAGATACTCCAGCTTCCTGCCAATAACGAGACGCGATCGCGGTACAATTTTCATCACGATCACAAGCAACAATTCTGCCATCTTCAGGCATAGCTAAAGCTACAACCAGCGAACTATAGCCCGTAAAAACTCCTATATCTAAAGTCTTTTTCGCCCCTAGTAACTGAACGAGTAATGACATCAACTGCCCTTGTTCTGGGGCTATTTGCATTACAGCCCCAGGAAGTTTAGCCGTTTCTTCTCTAAGCTTTACTAAAACTTCTGATTCTTGTACTGAGATAGATTGTATATAACTAGATAGACTCTCACTCAGTCCTAAAGTTTTATGCGACATTTTAGAAACAATTAACTATTAATTTAGATAATTTAGATAAGTTCGGCTGCCTTTTTTTTCATCAACTGGAAAATATTGTAAAAACCATTAGCCCGAGAAGGAGTCAGACTAACTTGCAATCCTGTTTCTTCGATAAAGTTAGGCTGTACTTTGATAATTTCTTCTGGTGGCAAACCATTTAACCCTTCAATTAAAAAGGCAACCAATCCTTTGACTAACTGAGCATCAGAATCTCCTTGATATAAAATCTTGCCATCTTCTTTGATGGCGGTAATATAAACTTGCGAAACACAGCCATGAACTTTATTTTCCGCCACTTTATTTTCTTCTGGCATTACTGGTAATTTTTTTCCATACCAGAGTAATTGCTCATATTTTTGTTTGGGATTAGAACGACGTTTAAAGCGCTCAACAATTTTAGCTAATTTTGCGGGAAAAACTGTTTGGGAAGAAGACATAGTCAAATTAAATAGTAAACAATAAGTAATGAACAGCAAACCTCTGAAAATTCAGAAGATTTTGGTTTTCCCGATCTAGATTCGGTATATTTCTCTAATATTAATGTACCAAATTGTTTAGAGCTCAAGTTTGCGTTCAACAGAGCAGACATCGCAACTATCAAAAAAAATTGTAGAGACGCAACAGACTACATCTCTACATTAATTAATAATTTATCTTTTTATTCAACCAACTCAATTCAATAATGAATTAAATAGCAAAAGGAAATCTTGGGCATAAACAGCCAAGAATTAACAAAATATTATTTTAATGAATTGCACAAGTTAGAGGGCAAGAAGCATAGACCGGTTCATTTACAGAACTATCTTGTCCATGTAACCAATGTAACCAACTTACTTCTTGAGGATGAATACCCCTTGCAGTTAAAATTGCTGCCCCGATAAAAACTATCAATAAATTCAATGCCACAATACTACTTACTACTAGTAAAACGGCACTAGATGGCAGTAGCGCTTGTAATACAATTGTTGCCAAAATACCTACTGTTGCTAATATTACTTGTATTGGAAAACCAACTACCAATAAGCAAACAGCTAAGGTAAAACTCCATAGCAAAAAGCTTTTAGTTAAAGCTACATAAATATTCTTTTTCCAGGTATTGTTTTGAACTAATTGCATATTCTTGTAAGGATTTTCGACGACAACAACAACTAAAGAAGCATTTTCTGAGTGTAATTACCCAGTGCTCTTGATAAAAATAAGTATAGGGAAAAAATTCCTGACGTTGCAACTTTTAAATATTTTTTAACATTTCTTTTTTTGTCAATAAATGACCATAAATATGTTTTAAGCCGCGATCCCTATGTATTTTTAGCTGATTTGCTGCAAAAAAAACATTATTTATTTTGGCCCTATCCGTAACATAAGTTTAAGTTTTTCCAGTTTACTTTTCTCGATCTGTAACTTTTAAGTATAAATACCTAAGTGATTATATTGAAAATAATTAATTACGAGATTAATTGCCCAGCAGTTATCTCGCTTAATTAACACTAGAATTTTGCCATTTTGTTGGACAAGGTGATTTTTTGGGGAATGCTAAATCTAAGAACAGATAAAAATTTTAAAGCGAAAATAAAGTATGACCAACGGACTAGGCAATCCTCTACCCCCACCCCCACCCCCACCACCTTCATTCAGCAAAAATGACTCTAAAAATACAGCTAAAACCAAAACTTCAAAACAAGATTCTCGTATTCATAAACGTTCGGCTGGTCAACCAAGTTTAGAATATATTATTCGTAATGCCTACGAAGCAGGATATTCAGATATTCATTTGGGAGTTGGAGAAGTGCCGCGAATGCGCGATCGTGGAGAGATGGCTTTAACGGACTATCCTAAAACTGATCGCAAAACTTTTATGAGTTGGGTGCATGAGGTTCTTTCCGAAGAAGAAGTCCACACCTTTGAAACCAAACTCGAATATGACGGGGCAACTCAATATGATTTTGCCCGGGTCAGGATTAATATCTTTGATACTCTCAACGGTCCAGCGCTGGTGATGCGTTTAATCCCGTTGAAAATTCTGACCTTGGATCAACTGAATTTACCTCCTGTTTTTAGAGATATTTCTGACTACCATAAAGGTTTAATTTTGGTTACGGGGCCTACGGGTTCTGGTAAGTCTACTACTATGGCGGCGATGGTAGACTATATCAACACCGAACATGCTAAGCATATTATAACGATTGAAGATCCTATTGAATTCGTGCACCAAAGCCGTCGTTCTTTGATTAAACAAAGGGAAGTCGGGATCAATACTCTCAAGTTTGATAATGCCCTCAAAGCTGCTTTAAGGGAAGATCCAGACATCATTCTAGTCGGAGAAATGCGCGATCGCGAAACGGTGAATACAGCTCTTAAAGCTGCACAAACAGGTCACTTGGTAATGGGAACCTTGCATACCAATAGTGCAATTAAAACTATTGAGAGGATTTTGACCCTCTATTCGGCAGAAGAGCAAGATGCCATGCGAGTTGCGATCTCAGAATCTTTAGTCTCGGTAATCTCTCAAGGATTATGTCGGACAACTGATGGCAAAAGAGCTGCCTATCACGACATTTTGGTCAACACCGAAACCATGAAAGACTATATCAAAGGTTCTAAATATGAGGAAATGCATAATTTGATGGAACAAGGAGAATATGATGGCATGATCACCACCAATCAATCTCTCTTTGAACTTTATGAGGACGGGAGAATTTCTGAAGAAACAGCTTTAGAATGTTCTCCTGCTCCTAATGAAATGGCAATGATGTTGAGAGGAAGAATCTAGAGCGTCGATTCAATATTAATAATGGGGTCTGATACCGTAGTTACGATAGTGCCAATAATCTTTTAAGATGCGATCGTGATCGAAGCAAAGATTGGTGGGGATTTCCCATTGCTGGAAGATGGCAAGACTTTTAGCATCATCTGCTGCTTGGGGCTGCCCTTTTGCGATCGCAATAAATGCGATCGCAATGGTATGTTGTCGAGCATCGCGATTAGGATCGGAATAGGTGTGGAACTGTTCAACCAATTCCACATCTAAACTGACTTCTTCCTTGGCTTCGCGAATCGCAGCTTGTTCTGCCGATTCCCCATAATCGACAAATCCTCCAGGAATCGCCCAGCCATAGGGAATATTGAGTCTTTCAATTAACACAATCGGTCGATCTCGACGATCTATCAACTCGATAATAATATCCACCGTCGGTGCAGGATTTCGATAAGCCACTTTTAATACTTGGAGTAATTAGGGTGATTTCCAAAAATATTTTTACTAGGTTTTAATTAGATTTATCATTCATTTTTAGGGGCGCATCGCAATGCACCCCTATATTAATTAGGATTTTCTTTACCAGAAATCACCTAGGTTGGGGCAATTTCCTTAATCAAAGCTAAATCAATACTATTGTCTTCTGGTTGAGTAATTTCTGCTTTGATATTAGGGCCAAAAAACTTTTCAATTTTAGTTTGTTTTTGTTGCCACTGCTCGAATGAAATCAAAGGAGAGTAAAATTCTAACACTAGAGTATAAGCACCATTAGTAGATTTTTCATGTAAACCAATAAGTTCTGGTCTTTCATCATCTGTGGGACTCAAGCCAATCCTAGCCAAGGATTCATCAAGATGGGCTTCTTGTCCATAACGATAGCGAGTAACATCAAGACGTAGTTGATTTTGAGTAGGAGTTGCTTCTGCTTCTCGTAAAGCAATCACTTCTGAAGAAGTAGCCTGAGTATAGGGGATTGGTTTTAATTCTGCAGCTTTCAACGCAAGACCCCCCAGCAATAAAGGAACACCATAAAATAGTCCTGCGAGATTCAAAGTAGCATAATCCAGGGCATAAGCAACAATGCCTACAACAGTTAAAATACTACCTACCGTTAGTCCCACAAGAGCCAGAGGAATTTTACGCAACATAAATTAAGCTAAAATTTATCTAATTGTATATATTTGTTAATATTACTATTTTTGAGTTCCCCTGAAACTAATTAAGGAAAATGGATAAATCTACAATCAAAGCCCGAGTTCAAACCATTGCCAGTAAAAGGCAAGTATTAATCGATCTCCTCGAAAATCCCAGTATTGGTACTCTCAGAGTAGATGTTGACCAGGCATTAGAAGAATTAGATGAACTCATTGAAGAATGCGAAGAAACTTTTCCTGATTAAATTCGGTGTTGCTCTTATTGGGACTTAAACAAAATTAAGCCCAATTAACCCCTCAACTTCTTTATTGGTTAAAGATTGAGAATTAAATAAACTCCAGAATTATGAGACTTTTTTAAAATTTTAATACCATCGGCATTAAAGGTTTTAAATCTAAAAATCTTTTTTGATTACCATAATCAAAAGTTAGTTCTAACAAAGAATGTTTTCCATACTCAATATCTAAAAGGTTTTGAGCGCCAAGACCGACTAAGGGAACAGTTGGAATATGATCACTGATTACCTTGAGTTTGATACGAGTTAATTTTCTCATTCCTAAGCTAGGATGCTTAATCTGTTCTGCGATCGCTAAAGTTCTATTTAGTCTATTACGCTGAGCCTCATAATCGGACAAAAAATAGCAAATAGGCTCTTCTGGTTTGGCTAAATTAAGAGGGCAAAAACGCAGCAATGGTTCAGATATTGGCGCTTCATCTACTGCTATGGATTTAATGGTTGCAGGGACAGAATGCTGATAGTTAGCGGTGGAATATGAAATTCCCAAGCCAAAGGGCGAAGCTCCTGTTTCGAGCCAATTAACCCGAGCCCGAAAATTAAATTCTGTGTTTATATCAGACTTATCTAAATGGCTTGTTTCCTCAACCCAAAACATCTCTAGATAAATATTCTCAAAGAAGATCAGGGTTGAAACTGTTCCTTGTGCTGGATTATTCTGGGGCTCAGTACAGTTAAGTCCCAGTGTCCTCAAAAACGGAACAAGCTGTCTGCCTAGGGCCGAAAAAGCAAAAATATAATAGATCTGATAGAGTTCTGGGACTGGTTTTTTCGGAAAATGATGAGCAATCGAAAAATTATACTTCATATGAAATCTCACACATAGAGTTAAAGTCAAAATACTATACTTGAATTATTTTTGTATTTCTTATAGGATGAATCGAATCCATCACAGAGCAGGTTGAAACCTACAAGGTATAAGCTGTAAGCTTTTTCAATATCTTTTAAATTGTATTAAGAACAAAGGAGAAGAACCTTTAAATATAAACGAAGCTAATTCATCCCCGGCAATATATTTGGAGAAAACTCTATTGGCGATCGCGTAATATAGTAATTTTGAATTCGCCAACAGTATTAATAAAGAACATCCCCTGGGCGTAGGGGCGCATCGCGCTGCGCTCCTACTAATAAATCCGCTCAAAACCTGGTATCTATATTTCAAGATTTCAAGCAATCACCTCAGTAATTAGAAAGTGAATGTAGTTCTAACTACGCCGACTAGACCATTTTTCTCAAATGAATCACCATTAGGTTTGGAAATCCAAATTAAGCCAGGAGTCACAGAAATATTGTCATTGAGTTGATACTTATAGAATCCTTCAACATGGACAGGATTATTATCAACTCCTCCTTCGTAAGGTTGTACCCCAGCAATGATCCCTGCTAAATTTCCTTCTTTCCAAAGATCAGGCATGGCAATTCCCAGACCATAGGACCAGATATCACTATCGCTAGAACCTGTCACAGCGTTAGCTTGTGTCCACATACCAAAAGCATTAAGTGCTAATCTAGAATCTAACAAGGTCCAAGAAGCTTGGAGCCCAACGGAGTCAGTAGTTACTGTCCTACCACCTAAAGGATTAATAGCACCAGGCGTTCCTACATTTAAGTTAAAAACGCCAGAAAGGTCAGTATCCCGATTTTGGAAATAGCCTCGAACATAGGTAGCTGCCAACTGAATATTATCAGTAGCGTCAAAAGTTACTTGACCTAAAGCCGCAAAATCACCGTTGAACAGACCATTTCCTTGAGAAGGATCAAAGGATTGATCGCCAAAATAGCCAGCACTGATAGTCAACCTGTCAATAGGTTTGTAGTTCAAACCAAGACCCCCACCTTCAGGAAGGCCAATCTTGTAAATAGGACTAGATTCACCAAAACTAGATAGAGCGGCAGTCGCACCAGTTAAACCATCTAGGTAAGGGCTAACTGTGGGCACGAAATCCTGCCAGATACCGCCATCAACAGGTATATAAAAATCGAACTGATCGCCAATGGGGAAATAGTAAGCTAACTTACCAATTTCAATATCGTTATCGTTGGGTTTAGTTTGATAAGTTGTAGCAGCGTTTTCAACACCGTTAAAAGCTTGGGCATTAGAAGCATCCAAACGAGTTAATAGCGAGTCTCGACCGGTAAAGCTGGAAACAAATCCTAGACGAACCCGATCTTGAAATACTGCTTGGTTGTCATTATCAGAGGTAAATTCTTGAGCTAAACCAAACACTACTTCACCTTTAAGTTTGGTAGTAGTAGAGAATTGGTGATCTTCTAGGAAAGCAATCCGACTTTCTAAGTTATCGACTCTACCCCCCAAAGCAGCTAGTTCGGCTTCAAATTCTTGAAGTAGACGATTTATGGTTTCTATGTCTTCCCTAAGTACGGCTTCAGAAGAAGCAATTAGACGTTCAATTTGATTTAAGCAAGCGTTTAAACCCGCCGCAAATTCATAACGGCTGAGGGATTTATTACCACGATAGGTTTGATCTGGGTAACCAACAATACAACCATAGCGGTCTACCAAGCTCCTAAGCGCTTCAAAAGCCCAATCGGTGGGAGATACATCTCGCAACTGATTGACATTAGTTACTTGACTAAAAGAGTTACCGCCATTTTCTTGACTATACCTATCTAGTTGTTCAAAAATCTGGTTTGTATCGTTGACTATTGAGGAACTATTATCAGCTGAGGCAACTTGAGCCTTCGCCATTAATGGAGAGAAAACTACAAGAATCATCCCTAAAATGGTAGAACTGAGTAGCTGAGATTTAAAAATATTATTAAACATCATTTACTCCTCAATTATTTAGTGTAGTAACTTAATGATCTCAAGATATACAGCTCAAGAACATTAATTTTTTATAAAGCTTAAAATAATCACTCTACTTGGCCAGAGTTCTCCCTCCAAAAAGGAGGTAAAATAGCTGAATCGAGAGGCTATTAGTTAAATATGGCAGTAACATCATCCTGTTGTTCTGAAGCTTGTTGCCATTGTCAAACTACTTCTAGGCTCTTTTCGAAAAACCTGTTCCGACAAGCAGAGCGTTGAATTTTGCGGCTAGAGGTTTTAGGAATACTCCCCGTTTTCAGTAAGACAACAGCGTAAAAAAATATATGCTGTTTGCTCTGATTGTTGTGAAGCCCTAGAACACAATAAATTTACTAAGTTTGAATAGTTATTATTGTCAATTCTCATTACCAATAAAACAACAGATAAACAGAATTATGATAACTAAAACAATTTTAGGTGATTTCCCAGAAGGCTCATCGTTTTATAACTTCAGCCCAGACTTAAACTAAATTTATTTTGCAACTAATAGTTTTCGAAAATGCCAATATTTTCAATATTTTTAACTCTAAGCCAGCTAACTTCTGGCTTCTAATATTATGCGATGCTCTCAAAACTTCAGTTCTCAAACTGGACGCAGTTTAATACCATAAATTTCTGTTAGACTACCGACAAACGCAACCTAGAGCAAAGCCAAAATCGATAGTTTGACCGACAGATGCCATGGAATTAGCACTTTATTCATTATTGGGGTTAGCTCCAATTGCGACTGTTTTTCTGTTATTAGTGATCTGGCAATGGCCTGCTAAGCGGGCAATGCCGATAGTATATTTGGTCACTGTGGCGATCGCTCTGTTGGTTTGGCAAGTACCGCCTTCTCAGGTTGCAGCAGCCACCATTGAAGGTGGCGTAACGGCAGCGGAGATTCTCTATATTCTCTTTGGGGCAGTGCTATTGCTGAACACTCTCAGAGAATCTGGTGCTCTAAACAAAATCTGCCACGGTCTGTCAGGATTATCTGGCGATCGCAGAATTCAAGCTATTCTCATCGCCTGGTGTTTTGGGGGTTTTCTGGAAGGGGCAGCGGGGTTTGGCACTCCCGCGGCAATTTGTGCTCCTCTGTTAGTTGCCCTAGGTTTTCCTCCTCTAGCAGCAATTCTGGTAGCCCTTCCTGCGCAAGGAATTCCCTCTGCTTTTGGTGCAGTCGGGACGCCACTGTTATTAGGAGTGGCAACGGGTTTAGGTCTAGAGGATATACCAGCTGTTAACGAGCGGGTAGCTGAATTGGGCATCACTTTCACTGACTACTTGTTTGTCATTGGGGAGAAAACGGCTATTATTCACGGAATCTGTGGTACCTTGATGCCCCTGCTCATGGTCTCTAGTCTCACCCGCTATTTTGGCGATCGCCAATCTTGGAAAGAGGGGTTAGCAATCTGGAAGTTCGCTATTTTTGCTGGGTTATCCTTTACCTTGCCCTCGATGCTGATTGCTAACTGGATTGGACCCGAATTTCCCTCCTTGCTGGGGGGATTGGTGAGTCTATCTCTAGTGACTATGGCACTGCAAAAAGAATGGTTGGTGCCGCAACAGGTTTGGGATTTTCCTGAAAGATCTCAGTGGTCAGAAGTTTGGGTTGGTAAAGCCACTGGCTCTCTCAACCCCGTACCCCAGCACATGAGGTTATCTAAGGCTTGGTTACCTTATATTTTAGTGGGAGTATTTTTAATCGCCTCGCGCTTGTCGTTTCTGCCTCTACAGGGGTTATTACAGTCATGGGAACTGCGTTGGTTGAATATCTTAGGTACTGAGATTACAGCTATAACTAGACCTTTATATCTACCAGCGACCATCTTTATCCTGGTGGTGGGAATTACCTATTTCCTTCACCAGATGACTTTCAAGGCAATGCAGCAAGCTATCAGTAGCACTAGCAAAACATTAATGGGAGCAGTGATTGCCACGGGCTTTGCTGTACCAATGGCTAACGTGTTTATCAGTTCTAATGTTAACGCTGCCAATCTGAGTAGTATTCCTTTGACGCTAGCTTCTGGAGTAGCCGCCTTAGCAGGTCAGGTTTGGCCAGTTTTAGCCCCAGCAATTGGCGCTTTAGGGACTTTTATTGCGGGAAGCACTACAGTGAGCAACATGATGTTTTCCCTGTTGCAGTTTGGGGTCGCAGAAAAGATTGGGGTTTCTGATACGATTGTGGTGGCATTACAGGCAGCTGGCTCCTCAGCAGGAAGCATGTTCTCTGTTAACAATGTCGTTTCTGTTTGCGCTACTGTGGGGTTGGTTGGTCGAGAGGGATTAGTAATCCAGAAAGTGCTGATATTTTTGCTCTACTGCGTTGTTGTAGAAGGAGTTCTCGGCGCGATCGCATTATTTTGAGCTCGACTATTACTTGATGTTGATATGAATTAGGAACTGAAATCACTCTAATCTTATCTAGTTTATTCCCATCTCCCTGTAGGGGCGACACAGCTTTTTTTGTTCACCAATTAAGATAACGAGACTCTTTAATAAATGTTCGTTTTCCAAAATTAACATTAGTTATAGTAGCAAAAAGGGACTCGCACTTGTTACTCTAAATCTTTGGCAATGTTAAAGTAATTAATCCGTTTATTAATTCAGAAGTAATTTACTGATTCGAAACCAAGATTTATTTATTCTATTAATTAATTCTGTTGTATCAAGAAATCAACCCATGCAGAAAAAAAAATTTCTGGTTTTTTCCCTATCAGCTGTCCTATTATCAGTCACCATATTATTCCTTGGTGTGCAAGATGCCATTTCAATTAGTTTAAGATCTTTATTAGTAAGAAATGGGTGGGAGATTGAAAATATTCAATCCTTTGTCAACAGTGGTCAAAATCTAGATTTCTCCTATAGTAAAGGAGTAGCATTGGGCGATTTTGATGGTGACGGAGACTTAGACGTAGTTTTTGCCAATAACTTAACGGAAAAAGATTCAATATGGAGCAGTAGTTGGGTATATCGTAATGACGGAAATGGAAACTTTACTAGAGCGCAAGCCTTGGGTAGTAAACATCATCGGGATGTAGCCCTGGGAGATGTTGATGCAGATGGAGACTTAGATATTGTTTTTGCTACTAGACTCCAGGGGAACGAAGTTTGGGCAAATGATGGTCAAGGTAACTTCCAACTGTCTAGGATGTTTGGAATCGGAGAAGACAACCGGGGTTTAGATTTAGGAGACATTAACAACGACGGAAACCTGGATATTATCTTTGCCAATGCCACTGATGCGGGGAATGGTATTTGGTTAAGTGACGGCCAAGGGAATTATACTAAAGTGCAAGCATTAGGCAAAGTTCACAGTAAACATGTGACCCTAGGGGACTTTGATGGTGATGGTGATTTAGATGCGGTGTTCGCCAATTGTTTCGATGCTGGAAATGGGGTTTGGTTGAATGATGGGACGGGATATTTTCATGATTTCGCTAAGCTAGGTCATGCTCATAGTTTTGATGTCGCCTCTGGGGATATCGATGCTGATGGAGACTTGGACTTAGTTTTTGCCAATGGTTTTGGTCAAGGTGATGAAGTTTGGCGTAATGACGGACAGGGTAATTTTTCCCAGGTAGAGTATTTAGGCTCTGACTATAGCTTTGCGGTGCGCTTAGCGGATATGGATGCAGACGGGGACTTAGATGCAATTTTTGCCAATGCTTTGAGTAAAGGTAGTGCGGTTTGGAATAATGACGGCACAGGTCATTTCCAATTACGAGAAGCCTTGGGAAGAAGTACCAGTAGTGATGTGGCAGTGGGAGATCTCGACAGTGACGGTAGCATGGATGCAGTTTTTGCCAATTTCTGCGGGATTCCCAACCAGGTATGGTTACAAAAAGAAGCAAAATCAGCAGCTCCCAAACTAGGCAAAAGCGTGAATACCAATCCTAGATCTATCTCTGGACTTTTCCATAACAGCGGTCAAATTCTTAGCATTAACCAAAGTTACGAAGTAGAAATAGGCGATCTAGACGCAGATGGTGATTTGGATTTAGTTTTTGCTAATTTCTTCGATGAAGGTAACGAAGTTTGGCAAAATGACGGACAAGGAAATTTTACTAAGGTGCAATCTTTAGATGGTACTTTCAGCTATGATGTCGAACTAGCCGATATTGACGCTGACGGTGATTTAGATTTGGTATTCGCCAATTTTGGTGCAGATAACGAAATTTGGAGTAATGACGGTACAGGTAAATTTCATCAAATCCAAGCGATTCCCACAACCTACAGTCATGGTTTAGAGTTGGGGGATATTGATTCCGATGGGGACGTGGATATCATTTACACTAACAGTTACGGACAACAAAGTAACCAGGTTTGGGCGAATGATGGTACGGGTAAGTTTAGTTTACTCTCATCTTTAGATAATGGTTATCTGCGGGAAGATGATTTAGTATTGGGTGACATCGATGGAGATGGGGATTTAGATGCTATTGCGGTCAATATTGCCATGGTGGGAAATGCAGTGTGGCACAATGATGGTAAAGGAAACTTCACTAAAGTGCAATCCTTAGGAGACAAGTACAGCAGAAATGCCGATTTGGGAGACATTGATGGGGATGGAGATTTAGATGTGGTGTTTGCCAACTCCTTTAGTCAAGGTAACGAAGTCTGGGTTAATGATGGTAAGGGATATTTTCAGGTAGTACAATCCCTCGGCAAAGGAAACAGTATCAGGGTGAAATTAGGTGACATTGATGGAGACGGAGATTTAGACTTAGTGTTTGCTAACACTTTTAATGAAGGAAACGGAGTCTGGATTAACGATGGGACGGGGAATTTTAACAGGTTGCAATCAGTGGGAGCTGGTTTTACCAGAGGAATTGAATTAGGAGATTTAGATGCAGACGGAGACACCGATCTGGTGTTTGCTAATTTTTGCGTTCAACCTAACTCAGTATGGTTCTCTGATTCAAAAACCAATTCAAAAACCAAATTGACAGGGTTTTAAATCTTTATCTCTGTCTTTAAAGTGACAGCAATTTATCATATCAATCGTGAATATATCGCAAGTTTCCTTATCATGAAACGGTTAGCAATTTGGAGTAATACCAAATTAAATAATGTTTGCAACACATACAATTTAGGTAGGGGTTTGGCAGTGCCAAACCCCTACATTATCTGCTGTATTCTTTATTCAAATTGGTATAACTAGTTGTAGACATTAACCGACCAAAAAAAAGCGAGACACTGGATCAAAGAAACAGAGAATGTCATCGATAAAGTTCTGAGAGCAATTGGTGACCAGGAAAAGATAGAATAGAGAAGAAAGATTTTGAAAAAGTTCTTGATCTAGTGATTGGGTATATTTCTAAAAATAGAGGGATAGCACCAAAAACAATTGCGAAACAAACAAAGAAAGAAAGTCATTGAGATGATGACTCAATTTCTAAAAGATATTCCTCTTGAAAATAGAAGCTGGCAAGTCATCATTGCCTTTCTCTATCTCAGATATCAATCAGAATTAAGCCTAATCACCGACGATATGATGGCTAAAATTTCCTCAATAACCTCATCTTAATTTTCACATTAGGAGTAAAGCTAAAATTTGTTCTATATGAGGTGCCTTTCAAATGAATATATGTCGAATGTCAAAAACAGGAAAATTAGTAAAAGTATTTGCTGGAATACTCTTCCTAATACCATCACCTTCTGCTTACGCTTCAATCAATCAAGAAGGTCGAGTGAATATCAAAGATATACAATCCTTATCTTCATTTTCTCTAATATCAGTAGCCTCTGCTCAGCCTTCATTGAAAAATGACGATGAGGCAGTATCTAACAATCAAGAAAGTGAAACATCCAGTGAGGAAGGAAATGAAGATGATTTAGACGAGCTTGTGCAAAAGGCTGTTGACCGTGCTTTCAATACCAATACTCTCTTACTGAACATTCTAATTGCAGCACTAGCAGCATTAGCCACCTTATTAGGTGTTGTATCGATAATCGCAGGCTTGTATTTTTTCATCCTTAGAAAATCTGTGGAGAAAACGGTACGAAATTCTATAGAAAAGGATGTAACCCAAAAAATGGAAAATGCAATCGAAGAAATGACAGAAAAGTTAGATGAAGTAAAATCTGAGACCAAAGAACAGGCTGAAGAATTGAAACATGACATCGAAGATTTTCAAAATAAATTAGATACCTTAAAGAGTGAATTTGACAAGCTCCAAATCATGCGTAAAATTAATGACTTAATAGTTGATTTACCTCCAAAAGCTATACCTCTTCGAGTTAAAATCAAACTTGAAAGTCTTCTAAATGACGCAAAGGAGCTATTAAAATCAGAATCATTATTCTTAACAAGTCAAGATTATATTAACTTAGGACTTACATTCTTTTCTTCAGAGCAATATGATAAGGCTCTCGAATTATATGATAGAGCACTGGAGAAAGATTCAAGCAAATCTGATTATTATGTTTACAGGGCTAGAGCACTATACTATATGGATGAGTTTGAGAAATCTCTTTTGAGCTGTGATACAGCTATAGAACTAAACCCACTCAACTGTAGAGCTTGGAATGTCAAAGGAACAAATTTTGGAAAACTAGCAGAAAATCGTCAAAATCAAGAAGAACAAGATGAGTATTGGAAGAAAGAATATGATGCTTATCAAGAAGCTCTTAAGATTGATCCTAAGTTTTCTTTGACTTTGTACAATCTGGCTTGTCACTATTCTATAAATGGAATTATCGATAAAGGGTTTAAGTATCTTAGAGAAGCCGTAAGGCTTAACAGTGAAACAATTGTTCCCCAAGCAAAGATTGATCCTGATCTAAATAATCTTAGAAAAAATAATGCCAAAGCTTTTCGGGCATTACTCTATGGGGCTGATGTTTGAACACAAAAGTTTGCTACTGCAGGTGAAGCGGAGCCGTTAAGTGTTTGCTTCAGCCTGACTGACCACCAATTTCTCTTGTCTGTAGCTTATGAGAACATCAGTTTTCTGGTAACTCGGAGTTTATCTATAGCTTGTACTTGTCACTGAGAGTTTGGATCAGTAGACTCACCGTCCAACAACTTTCTGCAGCAGACTTTTCAGCTATTACGATTTATTACTTGATTAAATTCCTTAAAGAGAAACCGTAAGCTCATAATTATCCTATAATTAGCAATTGCTAGCTTACTTACATTTTCAAGATGAGCGATACTATTTTTGGTAAAATTATCCGTCGAGAAATCCCCGCAGATATAGTCTATGAAGACGATCTAGCTTTAGCCTTTAAAGATATTAACCCCCAAGCCCCAACTCATATTTTGGTGATTCCCAAAAAACCCATTCCCCGACTTTCTGACGCAACTCCAGAAGATCAAAGCCTACTCGGTTATTTATTGCTCACAGTGCAAAAAGTAGCAGCCGAAGCAGATTTAACTAATGGTTATCGTATCGTCATGAATAATGGTCATGATGCCGGACAAACTGTTGATCATCTACATTTTCACATTTTAGGCGATCGCCAAATGAAATGGCCACCAGGGTAAAAAATTATCAAGTCCCTCTCTGAAGAAACATTGTTGTTTATGAGGAACGCGCGAGTCGTGACAGACCATTATGTGGTTTCTTGGGCAGCCAGGGTGAATACTGTAATCTCAGGACGACAATTAAAGCGCACCGCAGGTAACACCATACCCACTCCGCGATTAGTATATTGGATCATGTTCCCCACTTGATACATCCCCAGAGGGTACTTTTTCCCATAGGGTGGTAAGATATCAGGCTGCCAGAAAGGAATTCTAACTTGCCCCCCATGGGAATGACCTGATATTTCTAAGGAAAACTTTTCTGTAGCGGCACTAATATCAGCGAAATCGGGTTCATGAACTAAGAGAATAGTTACGTCATCTGTAGCCAATTGAGCAATAATTAAATCTAAACGGGATTTGTTCATCAAATAATCATCTAACCCAGCAATATTAAGCCTAGCCGCACCTCTGGCGATGGTGTAAACGCTATTGCTTAGTTCAAGGACATTACTTTGAGAGAGAATTGTCCTGATGGCAGAAGGATCAAAATAATAATCGTGATTACCCAGTACGGCTAAAGTTTTGTCCTTAGGAGTTAGTTTTTGCAGTGCTATTTCTAGTAAGTTAGTGCTATCAGCATCAGGTTTGTAGGTGAAAAAATCACCAGTTAGAGTCACAATATCTGGTTGTTGCTGATTGACTATTTCTACTATTTTGTCTAATTTGCGGCGATTCATGGATGTATCAGTATGAATATCACTGATTTGGACAATTTTAAAGCCGGCAAATGCTGGATCTAATTCTGGAATAGTCAAGTTTACAGGAACGACTTCAAACCAAGAAGGTTCGATTTGAAACATATAAACCAAGCTGACAATTATGATCGCGATCGCGCAAAATACAATATTAAGTAGCAAATTACTCAATTTCTTAAAGACAGTTATTTCAGGTAAAATATTCACAGGGTAACGACCAAATCATGCTAAAGTTTGTCCTCGGTAAAGTCTGTTTTTTTAAATGGTACTCGCTCCTCAAAACATATCAAGACATAGTTGTAACTCTACTCGAAATACTTTAAGAAACACTAATAAAAAGTTATTTCTAGGCTAATAGTTGTTACGATAATATTACAGCAAGTGATTAACTTAAATGAGTAAAACTAAATGAAAGCTCAATTTCTTATTTTATCAACCTTGGCCCTATTGTGGACAGCGGGAACTATACCTAGTCATGCTTACAGTAAGGAGGATGCTGAGCAACTGCGGGCAACCAAAATATGTAGGGATTGCGACCTAAGTGGTATTGGTTTGTCGAGGAAGGATCTGATTAGTGCTGTCATGCCTAATTCTAATCTAAGTGGCGCCAAACTGAATCGCACCCATTTGATGAGTGCTTACCTACCCAATGCTGATCTAAGTCGCGCCAGAATGAAGCGAGCCTATCTACCTAGTGCTTACCTACCCAATGCCAATTTAGCTGGTGCTTACCTAGAACTTGCCTATCTAAGCGATGCCAACTTGAATGAGGTCAACCTAACTGGTGCCAACTTGAGTGAGGCCAACCTGACTCGTGTCAACCTGAGGGGTGCCGATCTGAGAAATGTCAATATGAAAAATGCCTACTCGCCCAGGATTTACTTGCTTGATGCTAATCTAACTGGTGCCAATATGAGAAAAGCCGACCTCAGAAATGCCAACCTGACTGGAGCTAACCTGAGCGGAGCTGACCTGACTGGAGCTAACCTGAGTGGAGCCAATCTCACTGGTGCTGATCTGACTGATACTATTCTAGATTCAACCTTGACTTGCAACACGATCATGCCTGATGGAACTGTTAAAGATGGTGACTGCAATGCCGATTCACTAAATGATCGCTATCGATTAGACGATTATAGAATTTGATTTAATCGAATTTAGCACAGTTATAGTGAATTAGGATAAATGATTTTAGCTGAGCAAACGCGATCGCTCAATACTAGCTTTGCTGATCGCGTTTGCTCTACTTTACTCTACAGGCGATCGCAGATACACTAGATAAAGTAATCAAAACATAGTTACTGATGAGTTCTCTAAAAACCAAAGTAATCCAGCATCTAAACCATTGAGTATACTTCAATTAAAAGCAGTTGAAAAAACAGGAAGAATTACGAAAACTTAAAATTTTGTAGATTTAGGATTCTGGTAAATCGGTAATACTAGTGTTTTAACTTTTACCTTAATTCAAAACATCTTTTAAAGCTGTCCGCGCAGCAAGATGATTTCTGGTAGACAAGAGAATTTCCTGCTCCCTGGACAATCTACCTAGGGTATTTTTCATCTCTAGGAGTTCTTGTTGTTCCGCTGCGACACCATAGAGATTACTGGCTACCCAATAAGATAACTCTCTAGGAAGACTAGGAAGATCATCGGGAAGTTCAATTTTTTGATTGGTTAGTTTGGCCGATAAACGAACCACATCTTTTAATAAAGTTTCTACTTCTTTAGCCATGGGTCTAAGATCTTCATTAGTAGATTCATCTTCAATCCACTCTACTAATCCAACTCGGTAAGGTTTTTCCCTGACATATTCTAAGACATGGAATCTTTGTTGACCCAAGGTTAACATCTTCATGCGATCATCCTTGAGACGCTCAAAATGTACTATTTCCGCGCAACAACCGTATTCAGCAATCTTGCCCGTTGTCGGATCAATAGATAGTACGCCAAAACGGCGATCGCTTTCCAGAATCGTATTCATCATGATTCTATAGCGGAACTCAAAAATATGTAACGGCAAAGGACGGGTAGGAAATAAAACTACTTCGGGGAGAGGGAATAATGGCAATTCTCTGACGGCGATGGAAGAAGGTGTCATCTTATAAAGAAGTATAATCTAGCTATGCTTTGGTCGTTCTTACTTTACTGTAGCTGATTCAATGGGCTCATCACAATGAGATTGCCAAATTGCTAAATTTATCAGTATCTTTAAGTGAAAATACAGAAAATTTACGATCAACTCCTTGGCAAGATTGTTAGAATCAAGTTAAGCTACTGTGATGTCTTTTTGTCGTTTAAGGCGAAAATCATGATACTGCTCATTAATAATTATGAATCGTTTACTCGTAAAATTATTTAAGTCAACTTATCGTAAAGAGCCTATTTCTAGTTTTGTTGTGGTTTTTGGTGTTACGGATGCTGCGATTGGTGGATTTGGCGGGCAAGTAAGTCTATTTTCGGTTGGGTTATTAGTTACCATTGCAGGAGTAGTGGTTCGCTGGTTACAAATACGAAAATTCCAAGCTATCAGAACAGCAAGACCAGCAAGATATAGACTATCCCCTGGTTCTTCTAGACAACCTCTACCTCTTTTAGTGAAGAAAAAGCATCTTCGCTAAGTAATTACATTTAATTTTCTGTTGTCAAGATTAAGCTTCGTCAAAAGTTTCAATATCTAATAAATAAATATAGGGTTCAGCTAACTCTTGACGATGAAAAGCGATCGCCCTTAGTAAATGCCAATCTTCTAATGCTTCAAAGGGGTTGGCATAATCATCTTGTTCTAAGCGTCTAGCTAAAACCGCTACATCATCTTTGGTTAAGGCTTCAAAATCGAACTTCTGTTTAAGATCTGTCATTGTTTATTTGATATATAAGTGTTAATTAACATTGCAATTGTAAGAGATTATTCTCAATTACGCCATAGCTCTTAAAAAATTGATAGTCAATAATTGATAATTAAGTATTGGAGATTTTCCTGGTTCCTCATTGCTTGTTACTATTTCCTGACTTATATTTCCACCCCAAAGGCTTCTCCTTCATTAGTGAAGTTATCAAAATTAGCTAAAATACTATCTTTTTCTTCGGGACTAGCATAGATATAATTTCCTGGTAATTTTTTATTTTGTAAGCGATAAAATACTGTACCTAATTCATAACTAGCATGGTAAACATAAAATGCTAAACCTTCTTCTTGAAATTTTGCTGCAAATTGAGAATTATTAATATTTTGTCTTTCTGCTTCCCCAACAAATATATAAATCCCTGGTCGCTCCTTATTTTGAAAGCGATACAAAGGAATTAAATCATCTCCAGGTGCTACACCTACCTTGAAAGCAAAACCTTCTTCTTGAAAATGAGCGAAATTTTGTCTAATATTTTGCCTTTCTGCTTCCCCAACGAATATATAAGTTCCAGGTTCTTTAGTATTTTGAAACCGGTAAATAGGAGTATTAACATGGGAGTTTGCCGCAGGTTCTCTTTTATTCAAGCTAACTATAATATCGTCTTGATCTATGATTAAACCTCGATTTCTATTATTGCTCTCATTATATTCATTGACTGTGTTATCAGCATCGACAATCATGCCCAGATAATAGATATCACTGCCATGCCAAAAAGGGTCATTAATTTCCGGTAAGGTTAAGGTTTTCGTCAGATCACTAATCAAAGTATTATTATTAATTCCAGAAATATTATAAGAATTGAGATAGCGATCTGCAGGAGTAATATTATTATCGCTCGAAAGATAAAAATTTACCCGAAAAGCTCCAGCATCACCACCAACATTATTGGTGATCGCGAAATTAGTAATAATAGTTTGTCCTGGAATTAAAGGTTCTGGTGCAACATTAAAAAATCTCCCTGCTAAATCAGGAAGAATATCAATAGCAATCTCTCTAGAGGCTAGATTATTATTTTCATTAGCTTCAATTATATAATCATCTCCATCAATAACCATAACGATGTCATAATTACCACTTCCTGTCCAAAAAGAGTTAGTAAGATTAGGTAAAGTTAGGTCTTTACTTAGATTATCAAGTATAGTGTAGCTAGGAATACCGTCAATATAATAATCTCCTAAATAAAAATATTCACCATTTTCCAAAAGATAAAAATCAATATAAAAATCATCAGCACTAATATTACCATCATTAACAATAGAAAAATCTACGGTCAAAGTATTTCCTGGAACCAAAGTTTGTGAACTCAGCGAAAATCTATCTATAGTTAAATCTGGCAAAGGAAAATCAATTCCTACTAAGTCACTATTGATGTTACGATTATCCCCGTTAACAATATTATTATTATTATTAAAGTTTAATTCAGTATCTAATGCTGAAGGAATAACTATAGCTCCAATATAGTAATTTCCTAAATAATCCCAAAAAGGATCATTAATATTAGGCAAGATAGCATTAACCGTAAAAAAAGATGTAGCTCCATTAGCCAAGTCAACCCCAGGATTTATATAGTCACTTCCCAGTAAAAAATCATTATTTGCAATAGTAGAATCAGACGAAAGATAAAAATCGACCCTAACAGAGCCGTCTGGACTATCGAAAGCATAATTATATAAAGAATAGTCAATAAAAAAATCTTTCCCTACCTCTAAGGGTTCGGGATAAACATCTAATTCATTAATCGCTAAATCAACTAGTGCCATATCACAATTTACTCTTTTTGGTTCGGCTGAGTATGATTGACGATTAGTTAACCAAAAAGTTCAATTTCTATAAATTGTCCTATCTCCATATGGCAATTATTTATTCTAATTGCGAGGTACAGCAAACTGATACTTTAAGGAACACATAGAATATATTTCATATCTCCAGAAAACACTATAATTTTCGACTGTAAATCATTGAAAAATTAAGTTCTGAGATCTTAGAACATAAAATATTCCCCTTGTCTTTGCCGTTTTATATTACTAGATATTTATTGATTCCGATACTTCTCATTCCTTGCTCTTTAATTATAAGTTTTGTAACTACGTAGCGTGACTGAGCCTCCTATTAAATTAATCTTAAAGAAGACTATTAGAGTAGTCTTAAAAAATACAGTTACTAGTTAACTATGGAATCTTTAGCAATTAACCATAAAAGTTTAAGAATTAGGGGTAAATTCCTATGTCAGAATTTCTCGATTTCCTAAAACATAAATATGCTTATGTCGCCATCGGCGAATTTAAACCAGGTAGATTTGCCGAAGCTCAGCAGTTATATGAAAAGGCTGTTTCGACTTATACAAAAGGTTTTAAAGGTGCATATCTCTTGCAAAAACCAGGAACAGATGAAGGAATTGCGATCATTATGTGGGAAAAAATTGACGATATGCAAGAAAATCAAACGGAAGCCTACAAAAAAATTCTACAAGAAATGTCTCACTTATTTGTAACGATACCTGATACCTCATTTTATGAAGTATGCAGTGAAATAGGTTTTCCAAGTTAGAGGCTATTATTGCTGCGCAGAAGTAATAAGTTAATCAGTGAGATTTTTTAAAGTCTCTCTAATCTTAAATTGTTAGCTTAAAGATAAGCCAGCAAGTTTAGGAGTACGAACATGAACCTAGACAAATTAGATCCTTCCTTTCATCATTTTAAGGAGCAGCGCCGACATATGGTGCAATATCTGCGTAAATTGGGGATCAAAGACGAAAGAGTTTTAGAAGCGATGTCAAAAGTACCAAGAGAGTATTTTCTCGATCTGGTGCAACAAGATTTAGCCTATAAAAATCGTCCTTTGGGAATTGGTTATGGTCAGACGATCTCCCAACCTTATATAGTTGCTTATATGAGCGAAGTTGCAGCCATTACTCCAACTGATAAAGTATTAGAAATTGGGACTGGATCGGGATATCAAGCAGCTATCTTAGGAGAATTAGCTCATCAAGTCCATACCTTAGAAATTATTCCCCAACTAGTAGCCAAAGCTCGACAGAAATTGAATAGCTTGGGATATCAAAATATTCATGTTCAACATAGTAACGGCTATCAGGGATGGCCAGAAGAAGCTCCGTATGATGCCATTATGGTAACTGCTGCACCTCCCCAGATCCCTACGTCACTAGTAGATCAGTTAGCATTAAATGGTAAGATGGTGATTCCCGTAGGTCAGTTGAAGCAAAAAATAGTCATAGTTACAAAAACATACTCAGGAGTAACTAAGAAGACAACCCTTCCAGTTCTTTTTGTCCCGATGAAACACAAATCTATACTAGAGTAATTAAAGTATTAATCACGCAAGACAGAACTTACCCTTCTCACTATTGCTTTTCAGCTGAATTGAGCAGAGCCAATTCTCCGTCAGCCCTGTTTTCTCGTATTTGGTCAACGGATTTCTTGATTACACTAGCCGAAGGCACCGCGATTAACAAACCTAAGATACCTGCTAGTTTACCCCCCATCAACAGAGCGAGGATGAGCCACACCGGATTTAGTCCTGTCATTTCTCCAGTAAGTCTGGGAGCGACTACATTATCATTAATCTGGCCGACAATAATGGCAGCGACCAGAATTTTTAGCCCTAATCCCAGGTTTTGCAGAGCCAACAGCAAACTAACTAAGATAATGGTGAAAGCACTAGCATAGGGGATTAGAGTGGTCATACCAATTACGCAACCAAATAAGACAGCGTAAGGTACTTGCAAAACCGAAAAGACAATTGTTTGAGCAACACTTAAAATTATCGCTAATATTGCTTGACTGACAAAATACTTGGTAAAAGTTTGTTGTATTATTTGGCTTAAATTTTCACCCCAAGGTTGGGGAAACCAGCTAAAAATACCATGCCAAACATTCTTCCCCGTAAAAGCTAAGAAAAGAGTGAAGACAATAGTCAAGAGAATGTTCAAAATACTGCTAATGGTGCCGAAAATAATATTAAAAATCTGATTGCTGAGAGATTTAAGAGCCTCAGATAATTTTTGAGCTGTCTGGGTGAAGACTTTTCCAAGATTGAAAGCCAATTCTTGATTAAGATTAAAATCAAGGGAAAATTGTTGCTCGCTCACCCATGTTTCTAGATTTTGCAGTTGTTGACTTCCCGATTTGATCAACTGGGGTAAACTAGAAAGCAATTCATTAAGTTGCTCTACCAATAGGGGAATGATAATCAACCCCAAGGTTGCCAGAAGCAAAATGGCAAAGATAAAAACTAATGTAACTGCTAATCCCCTTGGAAAGCCTAGTTTCTGGAGCCAGCCTATGGGAAAGTCTAGCAAAAATGAAAACAAAGCAGCTGTAATCAAAATATTGGTAAATGGCTGCAAAAAATTAAACAGTAACCACAACAGCCAGCCGTTAAGGAAGATGATAGGGAATAACAAACCCCAAAAGACATATATTGAGAGTTGGCTACTAGGTTTCAACATTACCACCGAGAAGCAAATAGAGGAAAACAGCTTGAGTCATAAGGTTTGTTGTAAATAGCAATTTGACAGCAGTGAATAATTGAGTAAAACGAGTTATCTAAGGCTTTTGGGTGTTAGGAAACAAAATCTGTAACCGATTCTGCCTAGATACTTGTCTTTTCTGAAATTATAGATAAATGTTATTCAATATTGCTACCCTACATTTCGCAGTAAAATTAGCAAAATTAAGTAGAGAGATGATATTTAATTAAGCATATAATATTTCCTGTAAGAAGAACCAAATAGCTGAAGAATCTGACATCGTTAACTGTTAAGATTACCGATCTGTTTAATTTCTGCGATCGCGTTCAGATAAACAGACATAATACATAGACAATCGTATTTTTTCTTCAAGCTACTGCTTTTTCCCAAAATAAAAACCGATTGCAGTACCAATTAATATTGCTTGTGAAGTAATGATTAAAGTGAGAATTTCTCTCCTTTCTGCTGGGGCTAGACCAAAGCCAATGATAGCAAAACATAAGAAAATTGTTACGCCATATATACTAATAAGAATTATAATAATCGCTGAACTACCTTTTGTAGATTCTTGAGAATTAGCAATCGTGGCTTTATATGACTTTTCCTTAATAAAATTTTCTTGATATTTTTTTGCTTTTTGCGGTGGTTTTGTCGCTAATTTATCTATATCTTCGATATCATTTAAGGCTTTTCTCCTCTCCATATCTGTTTTTGAATTAATATGTGCAGAATCGTTTTATTTCATTATCTGAAGATAACCTCTGTAAGACTATTATCTGATTTTTGAATCAAGATTTTGCTGTTTTCTTGGAGCTCATTATCGAGATAAGCTTCAGTCGCAACTGCTCTTCGGATCGCATCCGTCATCGTAATTCCATGACGACGAGCAATTTGATCTAATTGTTCAATTGTATTTAAAGGTAGAGATACAGACACTCTCTTAGTTTGAGATGTATCTTGATCTGTCGATTTTTCTTTAATTGACATAATTTTCCCCGTAAAAATATTTTAGGAAATTACCTTAACAACCAGCATCGCCGATAACAGAAAATTCTTTCGTCTTACCTTGAGTCGCAACAATAATTGTGCCACTGGGAATATTCACCGATTCAATTTCCCCCTCAGTGCCTAAATTAACATTAACTTGAATGGTAATTGCTTGATCTTTTGTAACAAAGGTTTGTTCTGTCTTTTGTCCGTAAAAATCATTGCCTTCGGCAATTGTCCGACTCAAAGTAGTTATCTTTTCATCAAAAACCATAAACGCTGCCGCATCTTCTAGCCCGTGAAAAAATAAAAATCCTGCCTGTTGAGCATTAGTATTCGATTCCCATAAAGTCATGCCACAACCTCCTCCACCAGCCTCAAATAAATCATCGGTGGTAAATGTGCCAACTTCAATTGGGAGTGTAGCAGTTTCTTGTGGTGTAACATCGGGAATTTCTGCAAGCAGTTTATCTCCACAGTAAATTATTACTGAGCGATATTCTAAGATTGAGGTCGGCATTGTGTAGCTAACTTTTGTTGGCGTAATTACTTGAGCAACTATGCCATCTGGAGGAGTAAAAGAAAGCGAAAACCTTTGAGCAGGTGGCTGTCTACGATCTAGAATTCCTGGTTTTACTTCTACTTGATAACCAGGAGTAGGTAAATCAACTTCTCCCGATATATTTAAACGTGATTCATTTTCGGCAACGCGATCAATCCAGGCGTGCCAATTACGACTATCTATAACAGGACAAGAAGAATGCTCTGTGGTTTCTGCGATCACGGAGTGCCTCGCCTTTGGGGAGATTGCATTATCTATATTTTGTTGTTCCTTCGTGTTGGCTTCTGTCTGGAAATTGTTATTACATCCAGCAATTAGCAGAAATAAAGTTACAACGAAAGAAAAAAGGGAAGAATTTATTTTTAACAACCTCATCACCAAAAACGATAATCCTATATTACTACTACTTTTCCTGCTGCAACCTGCTTCAAAAAAGCATTCTTAATCATACTATGTTCTCGAACGCTACAAGATTTGTCATAAATAAATACTATTATCTTGTCATACGCTTGAGTTCAGACTTGATTTGACATTCTCCCACTGTTAAGCTGGCGCTGTAACGGGGGATTCCTAATCCTCACGAATTAGGTTTCTGTTTCTTTGCGTTTGTTTTTAAATTTTTAAGGAACGAAGAAAAAGAGCAGGAACTAGTTCCACCTCGCGGAAGTCAAGAGTCAAAAGCGGTGCGACCCCGGTCGGGTTCCCCGACCTAGGGAACGCGCACCAAGAGAGTCACTGTTACATTGTCGTTTTACGGCGGTGTAACGGTGACCGGTGTTCCCCGGTCAAACTCGCGCGACGCGAAGCTAGCGCTAAAGCATACCGCTCCGCATATCCTTTAGGGCGTCTCTTGGTGGACATTCCCGAGGGGCTGTCTTCAGTTTTTAAGATCAAGCTTTTGAGCTGTTTTGAATGGTGTTTTTATTTACGCTCACGTCCACTAGAAAAATGCCCAGGAAATTAATTATGACTCATTTGCTTTCTAACTTAGTTTAACTTGCATATTTCTGACCCTCAAGATCCTATTTAAAGAATAAAATTTTCCGACTAATATATTTGATCGGCTTGAGAAGCATAAAAAGGGAGGACAAAAAGAAAAAGATTGATAAACCTGAGATAAGATTGACGAGAAGACTGGGAAACTGGAAAAATTCTCTTTTTGATCACAATTACTTTGCGATTGGCTTTTTTTATTTTTTACTCGCATACTTTTGTAGTTAAACCAGGCTTAAAAATTTAAGCTGATTAAATTAAGATAGATAGACATCAAAAATGAAAAACCTTGATCCCGATTGCCTATTGCCTTTCCTTATATTTTATATTTTCTATCTAATTTTACATATAGTACCAGCGCGGAAATTAAATACCCATAAAAGCTTTATTTTAAAATACTTTTCTTCATTGTCCCGTTCAGGGACAAGTTACTTTTAACTTTGGACTTTCGACTTCTGCAAGACTTTTGATGTTATCTCGCTTGACGGGACTTTCGCACGGCAGCAGCAGCTACTTATTTCTAATTAAATGTTGATCGCGTAATTGATGAAGCCTACTAAAGAGCGCAAAAAAGATAAAACATATCTCAAACAAACTTTACGATGGCGTAAATGGGTGACGATCGCATTTATGATATTCTTGGGTGCCTATGGTGGAGGAACAGTTGTTGGCTGGTATTTGATACAAACAAAGTTAATTCCTCTGATTGAAGTAGAATTGGGCAAATACCTGGATCGTCCGATTAATATTGGAAAATTACAAGGATTATCTTTAATTTCAGCTCGTTTTGGCCCAAGTAAATTACCTGCGACGACAGATAATCCAGATCGTGCCGAGATCGATGCGGTAGGGGTTAGGTTTAATTTACTGCCATTTTTGTTAACCAAAACTTTACCCCTGGAAGTAGATCTGATTCGACCTGATCTTTATATTGAACAGGATCACACAGGACTTTGGACTCCGACGAACTTTGGGACAGAAGATTCTGAGGGAGGAATTAAGGTTAATGTCAAGACTATTAATCTTAAACAAGCTGATGTAACTTTAGTCGCCCGTCAACCAGAAACTAAACAACTTAATCCTCCTGTATTGGCAAAATTTAATGCGGGAAAAGTAAATTTTGTTAATAATGGCGATGTGATCCAGTTTAAAGTGCAAGGGAAATTAAAACAGGGCGGAAAACTTAATATTACAGGAGAAGCAATAGATAATATTATTGATTTGGTAGTTGATGGTAAGAAATTAGCGGCCAAAGAAATTGAGAATCTGTTAGCTTTGCCGATCGCCCTTGATGAAGGTACAATTAATGGCAAAATAGGGGTTAAACTGACGGGCGCGCCGATTCCAGAACTGGATGGTAGAGCCAAACTGAATGATATTGCCCTACGAGTTCCTGGTTTAACTAATAGTTTTAGAAAGAGTAATGGTCAACTATATTTTGCTGGTTCCGAGATCAGATTAGATCGTGTCAAGTCTCAGTTTGGCGAAGTACCGGCAACTGCCAAAGGAACTATAGACATTGCAGGTCAAGGAAAATTTGCTCTCAATGCCACATTTAAACCCATTGATAGCAATAAGGTTCTCAAGGCTTTGGAATTAGAATCGCCTGTTCCCTTGAAAGGAAAAATTAAAGGGGATATTGCGATGACGGGGATTTTTGTAAATCCGTTAATTGAAGTTGAAATTGCTTCGACAACCCCGACTCGGATCGATCAACTGGATTTTAAAAAAGTTCAGGGCAACTTAGCCTTACAAGGCAATGATCTTTTGGTTCAAGATTTTACCGGAATTCCCCAAGCTGGGGGTCAGATTCAAGGCCAAGGACTGATTAAACTTGATGAAAGTCAAGAAGTTAGATTAAATGTTGAGGGAACTAATCTGGTTAGTGAAGCGATCGCTAAAAGCTATAATACCCAGTTACCTATAGAGATGGGTTTGGCCACCGGATCTGCCCAAATTACTTTTGCCGCTGATGATCTGAGTACCTTTAAAATTAGTAATGGCCAGGGAAATTTTGTCCTGGGAGAAGGTCTGGTAACACTGAATAATCTAAACTATCAAAATCGACAATGGCGATCGCAAATTTTGGCATCTGAGGTCAGATTTGATAGTCTACCTTTTGGCAAAGATATGCCCTCAACCATTGGTGCTGGTTTAGTCAATGGAAGTTTCACCGCTACAGGAGAAATTAACGATCCCGAACTACAAACTGTAATCGCGGAAGGAACGGCAACGGTTAATACCCAAGGCGGAATCATTCTCGCACCCCAAATCAATTTGGCATCGGGTATTTGGCGAGGTGACTTTACCACCAATCAGATCAACCTCAGAAAATTATTTCCCGAAATTCCCACCGAATTTAACGATCAGATCGAGGGCAATTTCTTTTTAACGGGAAAAGTTACCGTAGAACCAGGGCAAGATACTACCATAACTGGGGAAGGCAATCTCCAATTAGCCGCAGGAACAGTCAGGCTATCCGACTTAATCGTAACAGGAAATGACTGGAGTGCGATCGCGGATGCTGAAGATTTGGAACTCAAACAATTAAACTCCACCACTCCCGATCAGTTTGCCGGCTTGGTCAATGGCAATTTTCAAGTTTCGGGGACCGTTGATAATATTACTCCTGAAGGAATTATCGCTACCGGAGATGGTAGTTTAACTTTGCCTGAAGGAGTGTTTGATGCTAGCAATTTAGCGCTCGCAGATGGTAATTTTAAGACTACAGTGATTCCTCAAGGTGTAGATCTTAGTTTATTTGCCGATCCCAATTCTGATGATTTTATTCTCGAAGGAAATCTGACTGGAGAGTTAAAAGTTACGGGGCAAGTCGATAAGATAGATCCCACTGCAGTTTCTGCTCAAGGAAAGGTCACTTTTAGTAAAGGAATCGATTTGTTAGGCGAAGCTTTTACTGCCAATATCCTTTGGGATGGAGCGAGGTTAGATGTTCTTCAAGCCACAGGAAATCGCCTTGATGCTAAAGGTTTTATCGAACTAGACCCAACTTTTTTTGATAATATTCCTGATAAATTAGCGGCGGTTAATTACTTTAAATTTGATGTCAATCGGGCAAATTGGTTAGATGTTAATCGTTTAAAACTAAGTCTCCCTAGTTGGGCAGTCAATTTAAATAGATCCGGTAGATTTGATTTTTCAGGTAAACTAAGTGGTACTCCCGCAGTCATGGATATTGATGGCGACTTAACTCTGCGTAACTTTGCCGTAGAATATCTCACCTTCGCTGAAAACTTGATCGGTAAAGTGAGGGTAGATCCCAATTCAGGAGTTGATCTAGATTTGAGGGAGGTAGGCAGCGTTAACAATCAACAAATACAATTAAAGCTCGATCGCAATTTTCTGCCCCAATTTTTCTCGTTACAACACCAAGAGATTTCTGTAATCGGCAGAGGAAAACAAGAAATAGTGACAGCTCAAGTCACCAACGTCCCCTTAGAATTACTCAAAATTATCGCCATCAAAAGTCCTGATTTCACAATTCCGGAAAATCTCGCTGTGCAATCTCTACTAGGAAAAATATCAGGTAGCATCACTACCAATCTCAATACCCTAGAAACCTCTGGGGAAAATGTGGTGATTACCTCTCCCGCATTTGGCAGAATTGCCGGCAATAAACTGGTAGGAAACTTTGCCTATGCCAACGACTATCTAGCATTACAAGATGTGGAGTTTCGGCAAGGTAGTAGTCTCTATAAATTGACAGCAGACATTGTCCAAAATGAAGATGATCTTGACGTAAATGGCGCTATATCAGTCGATCAAGGAGATATTCAAGATGTTTTAGTTGCCCTAGAAATTTTTGAACTTAGGGATTTAGGCAATCTTTCAGGTGATCGTAAAAATCGTAAATACGGCGATTTCCAAGACTTAACCCTTGATGGTTCCCCCCTAGCTATTGGCCAAAACAGTAACTCAATATGGCGACAAATGCAGCTCTTATCTGCAACTCAAGCTTGGCTAGATATTACTGAACAACAAAGACAAGAATCCTCGTTGCTCCCAGAATTAAAAGATCTCAAGGGTAATTTTAGTGGCAATATAGAAATATCAGGTTCCCTTAATCAAGGGATCGGCGCAGAATTTCTCTTTCAAGGAGAAAAATGGCAATGGGAAAAGCTACAAAACGGAGAACCAACAGAAGATAGCACCATTGCCGAGAAATTAACACTTAAAGGAGATTTTAAAAATAATATCTTAACCATCCTTCCCCTAACTATCGATTTCCCCAATAAAAGCCAATTGGTAGCAAGCAATGGAGAAATGGTGCAACCCCAACTGATTATTACAGGTAGTATGGGAGGAGAGAATCTTTCAGGAAGATTGGCTCTGCGATCTATTCCCATTGAACTAATTGAACAGTTGGTGACTCTACCTCCAGAAATTGCCTTTGGCGGGATCATTGATGCGGAAGCTAATATTATTGGAACTAGGGAAAATCCTAAAGGTAAAGGAGAGTTAAATATTCGAGATGCCACCATCAATCAAACATCTATTGAATCTGCCGAAGCCAGTTTTAACTACAATAACGCGTTGTTAACATTCAATGCTAGCAGTGTTGTTGCTCAAGCGTCTGAACCCCTAACCATTGATGGTAGTATTCCTTACAAATTACCCTTTGCTAGTACTGAGCCTCAAAGCGATCTCATTACTGCTAGTCTTAATGTCAAAGATCGAGGACTAACATTAATTAATATTCTCACCAGAGGTGAAGTTAACTGGCTAAGTGGCGAAGGAGCAGTTGCCTTAGAGTTAAGAGGCAATTTTGACCAAACGACAAATCAGGCCAGTGGACTAACAGCAGAAGGAAAAGTTACTATTAATCAAGGTCAGATAGCAGTTAGAAGTTTGCCCGATGAATTTCTCACCGATGTCAACAGTGAAATAAATGTTGATTTAGATAGAATTGCCGTAGAAAGCTTTATCGGTAATTTTGGTGGGGGAAAAATCTCGGCGGCAGGAACAATTCCCCTAACTCGCAATGTTCCTCAAGAAAATCCTCTCACTATTAATCTTGACGATGTAGTGATCGATCTTAAAGGGCTATATCAAGGTGGAGTGCAAGGGAAACTAAAAATTTTGGGAACCGCTACCGAACCCGATATTACAGGAGCCATCACTCTACAAGACGGATTATTCTTACTTAGTAGTGACGCCACAGTCCCCATTGAAGCCGATTTACTCGAAGAACAAGGATTACCTGCTGTCACCGAATACAAAAACTTACAACTTCAGCTAGGAAAAAATATTAAAATCAGTCAACCACCTATCTTGAGCTTTGTTGCTACAGGAACTCTCGATCTTGAGGGAACTTTCTTGCAACCTCTTCCTGAAGGAACCATTAATCTTGAACGAGGACAAGTTAATCTCTTCACCTCTCAACTAAACCTAGCACGAGGCGAGGAAAATACTGCCCGTTTTATCCGCAATGACGGACTCGATCCTCTTCTCAATATTAATCTTGTAGGTTCCGCGATCGAAACCACTCAAAGTCGTGCCACTAGAGATCCCCTATCCACCGAAATCGAGGAGAATCTCACCTATAGCCTTGGTACTATAGATACAGTTCGCATCTCCGCTAAAGTTCAAGGCTTGGCAAGTCAGATTGCCAATAACATAGAACTGACAAGTAGTCCTCCCCGTAGTCAAACCCAAATCTTGTCTCTCTTAGGAGGTGGTTTTGTCGATACCTTAGGCAGAGGAAACAGTACTCTGGGCTTAGCCAATTTAGCAGGTTCAGCATTATTTGGTAGCTTAACTTCAGAATTTAACAATGTCTTCCCTCCTGGTGAAATAAGACTTTTCCCTACGCAAATTATTGATGAGGATCAAGAACGCCGTCGTGATGCCTTAGCTGGTGAACTAGCCATTAATGTTACTAAGCGGTTTTCCTTCTCTGTGATCCAAGTTTTGAATGTCGGAGGAATTCCTCCACAAGTAGGGGTTCGCTATCGTTTGAATGAAAATTTTGTCCTTCGAGGGTCCTCAAACTTTAACAAGGAGAGCCGCACGGTTCTTGAGTATGAATTAAAATTCTGATTTTTGCTCTACGCTCTGGGCGTTTTAACTTTACATATAATTTAGGTAGGGGTTTGGCACTGCTAAACCCCTATATTATCTAATATTTGCAGTATCTCTTGCATTATCGATTTTACAGATGCAATACTAGGACAAAAGACTCTCATACCAAATCCTGTTTAGATACACCACTTAATAGTTATGGTAAGGCAGAAGGCAGCCCTAAAGGATACCGCTCCGCATAAGGGCAGACGGCAGAAGGAATTAAGCCTATTTAATACTCGCCAT
>JASJDR010000313.1 GCA_030065615.1 Xenococcus sp. MO_188.B8
AGGAATTACAGTTCCATCATCCGAGTTAGAATCCTTTCAACAATTTTGGCATCCCTCAGAAACCTTACCCAAATGGGATGTCATTATTGTTCCACCTTAATGGTATCTTATTTTGACGCAAGTCCCTTATCGTAATGGAGGAGCCAAAGATGCTCCCGTTCATGCCCTGGCAGCTTATGTAACGGTTGACGGTAAAACCGTAGCTAAAATTGAGCCAGTACATACTCAGGGTTGGAATAAAAAACAGTTAGACATTTATGTTCGCAGTTGTTTGAGTAGCTTACACTCTAAGTATGGGACTACCAGCTTTGCCGAGAAAGAAGTCCTAGATATTTCAGTTCACTCTTGTCCCATTTGTAATCAGTAATAATTTTTATTGAATCGAAATACTCAAGCATTTTTATCTCCAAAATGCTTTTTGGCTCGCTCGATCAACTCTAAACCACGCTCTACAGAACCACGACTAGCTCGCAGCTTAAACCTAGTTTCCGCATCAAATTCCGTTAAGGCAATTGTGGCTAATTCTTCAATGAGTTTGTTAACACTAATATTTTTCGATTTAGCTAATTCTTTGAGGCGTTCGGGTTTTTCGTCTGATAATCTAATGCTTATTGCTGCCATAATTTAATAACCTCCTGTGGTTGCCAAATTTGAATTTGGGGAAACTTTAACTCAGCTCTTTTTAAATCTTTTATATTATGAGTAACGATCATCTCAGCGTTTCCAGCAACTGCTAATTCCACTAGATAATTATCGCTTTCATCTACTAAATTAGGTCGCCATAGATAATAGATTTTCGTCCATCGGCAAATACTAAGAAAAGCATCAAACAATTCGTTCGCTTCTGCCTCTGAATAAGGTGATTTGCTAATTATCTCTTGGCGATTAAAAACATCTTCATATTCACCAAACAAAGTGTTATTAATTAAAGGTGGGAATTTTTCTTGAAAACATAATTCTAGCAACTGCCTGTTGGCACTATACTGTTTACCGATCAATGCCCCGATTAAAACGTTGGTGTCGATAACAATCTTAGTTCCCACTAGTTGATATATATTTGTATATAAAATCGCTATGATATTATATATGGTATCATAATTCGTGAATGATGATGGAACTTCCCCAACCTAAGCTAATTCAGCTCGAAGACAATCCTCCTAAGGGAATAATTACGGATTTTCGTAGGACTCGAATCGATGAATATTTTCGCAGTAGGGAATTATCAGCTAATTCTCAGCGTGCTTACCGGCGGGCCTTCGTTCGCTTTAGCAATTGGACGGATAAAGCCTGGCACGACATCAAACATCAAGATTTAGACCGCTACAAAGAATATCTCAAGTCATTAGAACTTTCTGCTGCTACGATCTGTCAAGAACTGGCGGCCCTCAAAAGTTTCTTCAATTGGCTGACTATCAAGGATTACATCAGCAAAGATCCGACTCTAACTTTGACCAAACCGAAACTAAAACCTCCATCCCCTCAAGAATTAAGTGAAGAGGAAGTAGAGTCTTTATTTAATGCCGTTGCTCTAAGAGGTTTCCACCAAGTTCGAGATCGAGCTCTGCTGAGGGTTTTAGAACATGGTTTGCGGGCCAGTGAAGTTACAGCTTTAAATATCGAAGATTATGATGGCAAAAGACTACATGTTCGCGAAGCTAAACGCGATAGCGTGGGCTTTGTTCCTCTTTTGTCCGAGGCACGAAAAGTAATTGATGCCTATTTAGCATGGCGCAAAACGGAGGGAATGGCTCTAGAAGATGATTTGGCTTTGTTTTTATCCCATTCCCATAAGAGCAGAGGTCAAAGATTAACTTATGATGGTTTGTATGGCATCGTCAAAAATTTGGTCGAGATAGCTCAACTGGAAAATTGCTATCCCCACCGACTGCGTCATACTCTGGCTACTAATTTGGCACTCAAGGGTATGGATTCGATGTTAGCTCGCAGGATTACCCGACATAAGAGCGAGGCTAGCTATCAAAGATATAGCGAGAGGGGATTGGATCTCAAAGCCGAAGAGCAGTTTTGGCAATTATTCGATACTAATTAGATAGTTAATAAAAAAAATATAAGTATTAAAAATTAGATAACCACATGGTTATTCTGTCTTTCTCAACTTTTGGCGACAGAACCCTATCGCGTCCTGGTGGTGCTACTTCAGTTATTGTCGTGGGGCGATAGCACGATTCGCTGCGCCAACCACCTGAAAAAATGTATTATTTGATACAGAATTTATGGTATATTTTTGGTAAGGACTGCGGAGGCTCAATCTATGTCTATCAAAACACAAGCTCGTTCTTTAATGATGCGCCATCATCAATCAGTTATGAAACGCGAAAAATCCATTTTGCTGCGTACTGCTGCTGAAATCGGTGTTGATGTCGCTCCCAAATATCACAACCAAATCCAAGGTAAAACTCCCAATAATTTGAGTGATGCATATGACCGTAGCCATGCCGCTATGAGCTAAATTAAAGATTGTAGTCGATTGACTAATCGAGCTAAAAATTCTCTTTGCCCTTGGAAGATTTTTTTCTGAGCGATCTCGAGAGAAAACCATGCTCCTCTGTCAACTTCAGGATATTCTTGAATCTTTCCTGAGTTTCTGGGCCACTCCATTTTAAAGGTATTACTTTTTAATTGAGAAAGATCGAAGTCGCCTTCAATCGACCAGGCATGAATGATCTTTTTACTGGGCTGTCTTAATTCCCCCAGCTCCATAAACTCTCCTTCAACCACAAATCCAGTTTCCTCTAGAAACTCTCTTTTGGCTGCATCAAGAGCATTTTCGCTGTCATCAAAAATCCCTTTAGGAATTGACCAAGCTCCTAAATCTTTTCCCGACCAAAATGGTCCCCCTGGATGAACCAATAAAACTTGTAAATCATTATTTTTCTATCGATAGACAAGTATACCTGCGCTGTGAACGGTCATCGTAATTTGCTTTCTCACTAATACATATTTTCTATTTTCTCAGCCAGCTTGATTCCTCTTAAAGTTACGAACTTTTAAGTATGGGTTTTCCGTGTCAAAAGTTGTATCACCATTGTGTAAAGCACCAAATACTTTAAGAGAATAAGATGCCAGAGTTATCCCTTGTCTCCCAAATTAGCTTATATCTAGGGACACTGATCCATTTTGATACCATTTACTGTCAGTGAAATCTCATAATAAATCGAACAAGATATGATTTTGCCACTCAAACAGCCACCTTGGTGGGAAGGGGCTGTATTTTACCAAATCTATATCCGTAGTTTTCAGGATTCAAATGGTGATGGGATTGGCGATTTAAAAGGGATAATCTCTCGGCTAGATTATTTACAGACTCTTGGAGTTGAAGGACTTTGGATTAACCCTTTCTATCCGTCGCCGCAAGTGGATTTTGGCTACGATATCATGGACTATTTTGATATCGATCCCCAGTTTGGGAAGATGGCTGACTTTGAACAATTAGTTCGGGAAGCAGAAAAACGTCAGCTCAAAATTATCATCGATCTCGTCCTCAACCATACCTCAGATCGGCATCCCTTCTTTATCGAGTCTCGTTCGGGGAGGCATTCACCCAAAAGAGACTGGTACATTTGGAGAGAGCCCGCCGAAAATGGGGGACCTCCTAACAACTGGGCGGGTTTTGAAAAATCTAGCTGGACATTTGACCATAAGAGTGGGCAATACTATTATCACTTTTTTTATCGACAGCAACCCGATCTCAACTGGCGAAATCCTGCTGTGAAAAAGGCCATGTTTCAAGTCCTGGACTTCTGGTGGGACAAAGGGGTGAAAGGCTTCCGATTAGATACCATTAACCTTTTGTTTGAAGATGAGGCCCTACGAGATAATCCGGTAACCGATGAAGTGCCAGAATACTTAAAGCAGGTGTTGTCCATTAAACAGTTACCCATTTACACAATCAACCTTCCAGAAAATCACCATGTGATCAAAGCCTTACGCCAGCATCTCAGTCGCCAGGGAGATGAAGAACCGCTGCTAATTGGTGAAGTTTTTGTCCCCACTGTTCGAGATTTAGTTCCCTATTATGGAGACCAGGAAGATGAAATCCAACTGCCGTTCAATTTCTTTCTCAGTAACGTTGACAAATTGTCAGCAACTTCCTTTCGGCAGGTGCTCGCCCAAGACTCAGAATATCTGAGCCACTATCCCACCACTACAGTCTTGAGTAACCATGATTTACCTAGAGCGACTACTCGATATGCTTCAGAGGAAAATTCTGAGGCAGTAGCTAAACTCCTGGCCACCATGTTATTCACCTTGCGAGGTGCTCCTTTTATTTATTACGGCTCAGAAATAGGGATGCGGGATTACCCGACTCAAACCATTGATGAGGTTCAAGATCCTAGAGGAAAATTAGACTGGCCCGAGTATAAGGGACGAGATGGGGCCCGCACGCCTATGCAGTGGTCTGACAGGAAAAATGCTGGTTTTACCAAGGGCTCACCTTGGCTTAAGCTGAATCCAGATTATGTGCAGCGAAATGTGAAAGCCCAACTAGCTAATCCCAATTCAATTCTTAACTACTATAAAAAACTGATCGCTCTACGGCAAAGTTGGTCTTCACTGAGAAGGGGAAAATTAACCCTATTAGGAGAAGACCTTTCTGTTCTCTCCTATCTTCGAGAGCAGCAGGATGAGCCAATTCTGGTTTTGTTAAATATGTCTGCAGAAAAAAATCTCTTTAGGGGCGAGAATTTCGAGCCATTAAGTCAGAAAACCTGGAAGGTTCTGGCTTCTACTCATTCTGTTGCCACAGATAATTTCCCCAGTTTGAGAGTTAATCTCAAGCCATTTGAAGGACTGGTGTTAAAGAAGGACTAGTCGCCATTGGGAAGAAGAATAGGTGATAAAGATTTTAGAGATAAATTTTAATTTATATAGTTAATAACCCCCACAATTTCATATTGAATTATGACTCTAGCATTTATCTTATATTTGATTACAGTTTTAGCTCTGGGATTGTTTTCAGCATATTACACAAAATCTGATGATGATTTTCTTCTTGCCGGTCGTAAACTAGGTCCAATTTCAGCATCACTTTCTGCGGCAGCTACAAGTATGAGTGGCTGGCTGTTACTCGGACTTCCAGGAGAGATATTTCGCCTTGGTTTATCTGCTGCTTGGGTTGGAGTTGGTTGTATTATTGGTGACTATGCAAATTGGCGTTTTGTTGCACAGCGACTTCATGATCGAACGTTGAAACTTAATGCAGTTACACTTTCAGAATTTCTTTCCAACCAAGAAAAAACTCAAGCAGCAAGATTAGTGCGCTTAGTATCTGGTGTATCATACCAAATCCGATTTAGATACCCCACTTAAAAATTAGACAAGACAGAGGACAGAATGATTTTATCAGGAACAAAGAAAAAGGGGTTTTGAGATGCGGATTTGGTATCAGTGGTCTTCTTCATGACTCTTTATCTTTGGGCGCAATTTGTTGCCACAGGAAAAGCGTTAAGTGCTTCATTTGCCGGAATCTTTAACTACGAGATGTCTGTTTTATGTGGTGCTTTGGTGATTATCGCTTACACAGCCTGTGGGGGGTTGATTTCAGTGGTTTTAACAGATGTGCTTCAGGCCAGTCTAATGTTTCTGACATTAGTAGGGCTACCTGTATATTCTCTTTGGCTTGTTATTTCTAATGGTCAGCTTGAGACAATTATTAATACACCTGCACCTTCATCTGCCTCTCACATGATTACCGCTCTTTGGGGTGGTAATACTGGATTAGCTATTGTCTTATTGTTGGTTTCCAATTTTGGCATTGGGGCGGCATACATTGGTCAGCCTCAGATAGCTTCAAGATTTATGGCAATACAAAACAGCGACGAGATCCCTATTGCTCGCCGAATAGCTGTTGGGTGGGTTACTGTAACCTGTATTGGTGTAACTATTCTTTCTCTTTGTGCTCACACAATACTTCCTGCTCCTCCAAATGATTCTGAACAAGTGATTTTGGAGATGGCATCTTACCTTTTACCTAATTGGCTGGCGGGAATTATAATTGCCGCTGTGATGGCTGCAATTATGTCATCTGCTGACTCATTTTTAATTACGGCGGTAGCATCTATCCAAAAAGATTTTGTCAGTGGATTTAGCTCTCTTAAGGTTTCACGCAGCTTTACACTTTTTCTTGGTATCATTGCTACAGCTTTAGCGATTACAACTGATCCAAGCGATCCCAACACCACTGTTTTTCAATTGGTGGGATACGCATGGGGAGGTTTAGCGATTGCTTTTGGTGTGCCTATGCTATATTCATTATTTAATTCCGAGCCTAATACAAAAATAATTCTAATGACTATGCTTGTTGGTTTAGTAGCTATGGCTCTATGGCATGTCTTGGGTCTAAGTAATTATGTGTATGAGGTTATACCTTGTATGATAATACAGACATTTTTTGGTTTATCAATACTGTTCTTCAATCGCCGAACCAATACGAAGATATAGAGAATTATGGTCAAAGTAATATATTAAACAAATTATAATTTCTATAGTTTAAAAAGGTCAAGCAATTGGAGATTGCAGATTGGAGATTGTAGATTCCGCGATTGTCCCCATAAATAAATTTAGGGGCATGAGATGTAGTATCTAATCTAAAATCTAAAATCTAAAATTCTTTCGGTCAATAACATGTAAGACCAACAGAATATGTTGTCTGTTCTTCAACATGTATATAATATTTTCCCACCTCATAATGACCATATTTACCAAAATACTTCAAAAACTTTTCATAGGTTATTGTAGCAATAGATACATTACAGTTATCCGCCACATCACGCCAATCTAATGAATCCAGAAACTTTTCAGTAGTCATACAAATAAAACCTAAATTTCAAATAATATTATAAAATGCCAAAAGGTATAAAAGAGATTATAAGCAGTAATCTCAGTTAATATCTGAGGTTTTTTTATATCTTTCTCTAAATAAATATATATCCTCCTCAGACATATTCTTAAAATAAGGAGCACGTACATTAACTCTTCTAGCAAGCTCCAAAGCTTCACGAATAAGAATAGATTTATCTTTAATCAAAGATTCAACTTTATCTATATGTTTAGTTAAA